>JAYENH010000046.1:0-5917 GCA_034721995.1 Bacteroidota bacterium | reverse complement strand
AAGCGGTGTGTCGCCAATTGTACGGAAAGTCGATCGATACGAGGAGTGCATTTTACGTACCCTTGTACCACGGTGCAAAAAGCCATATTCGTCTGATGTTGGTCCAAACATACACACAATAACTTCTGCAATATCGGAATGACCTGCAGTATAAGCGGCGTGCATAAGGTTAAGGGCAGCATCCGACGATGGTCTGTCGCTCGAACGTTGCGAACCAACGAGTACAATTGGAATTGGTGAATCCTGGATCATAAAAGAAAGAGCGGCAGCAGTGTGGTGCAAAGTATCGGTACCGTGTCCGATAACAATACCGTCGATGCCATTTTCAATTTCTTTACCAATTGAAATGGCCAACTGCTTGTACTGTTTTGGTCCCATATTTTCGCTAAAAACAGCAAATACTTTTTCGGTAGTAAGATTACAGATGTCGGCAAGTTCGGGTACTGCACCGTACAATTCGCCAGGCGAAAAAGCAGGTATAACGGCTCCGGTACGGTAATCCAGGCGCGATGCAATTGTACCACCGGTACCAATCAGTTTTACGTGTGGTTGGCCATCGGTAAATGGGAATTCTTTTTCAGGAATTTTATAATTGGCTTTTTTATAGCCGGTTTCCTTCATGTTGTTAACCGTGAGAATATCAACCCCAATATTGTAACCTGTTGATATTTTCATTACAATATGCAAATCGTCGTCGTTTTCTGAGCGCGGTAAAATTGTACCGGTAAATGTTCCACGGGTAGTATAAACCTCGGCTTGACCCCAAACCCTTACATTGTATTTCTTTAAAATATTTAGTGCCCTGCCTTTGTATCCTTGAAAAAAATCGTCAGCCATTTTATTTTGATATTTAATAATTTGTAAAAACTATTTGATAATATTTTCTATTTGCTTTTTTAGCTCTGCCATTGGAATATTTCCGGCAGCTTGTTTATGAATTTGTCCCATCAACCAATCCGTAGCAATTTCATCTTTTTCAGAGATCTTTATTTCTTTAAATTTTTCGTTCAAAAATTCAATGGGAGCAAGCAATTCTTCTTTTGTCCTTTTTTTAAATTTTAGCGTAATTAATACTGAATTGAAATCCATATTGGGATATTCAAAAACAACCGACAGCATACTCTTGGCAATTGAAATGTCTAAGTTTTCTTTTTTTATGAAAGCAAACAGATCATAAATCCTGTGATATGAAAAATCAATATGCCCATTTGATTTGCCTTCGATATTTTTCAGGGTATGGCCAAAAAAGGTTCCTAAAAAACGGGTGTCAATATCATGATCTTTATTGATGCTTTCGATTATTGGCATCAGGTTGTTACGTAAAATGTAAGTGTATGTGTCTTCCGGAATTTTCCAATCTTGCAATTGTTGATATCTGTCGGCTATATCAACAGGTAAATTCTTACGCAATTTTTCGATGTAATCGTCGGCAAGGGGAATTGGAGCCGAATCGGTATCAGGGTACATTCTGTCGGCACCGGGCAATACACGCTCGAAAATTGTTGTACCGTTTTCAAACGACTTGCGTGTTTCGTTCGGCACACCCACGAAAGCCATTTGACAACGTTCTTCGATAGTTTCCAGGGCGGTTGGTATGTCATCTTCGGGTCCCCAAAGAAGAATTTGGGCATCTCCTTCGTCTGCATTAACAATATGTGCAATTAAATTAAAATCGGTATTGCTTATCGATTCCCCAAATTCTTCGGTATGTGCCATGTAAGGCTTTTCGAGACATGCAATTACTTTAAGGCGGTCGCTAATTTCGTCAGCAAAGATTTTTCCGGGTTGGGTAAAATGCGAAAGTATACCTTTAAATTTTGGTAGGTTAACAATGTATAATTTGTATCCGCTATCCTTTGCATCCTTCAGGTTTTCGCTAAGATTATTGAATACATCAAAGTCGAGGCTTGCAGCTTCAGTTTTCCAATATTTAAAATCTTTTACCCTATCGCGCAGTATTTTTCTGATATTTAGCAAAGCCCATTGCCTGAATGATTCGTTGTGCGAAAGTTCGGGGATCCATTTGTTATGGGCAACGCCCTTAATTTCTACACGTGAGCCACCTTTGCAGCTTACGTTCACATCCTCGCGGCCGGCACCAATTCCGATACGTACTTTCCCTGTGCTACGGTTAAGGAAACGGATAACCTGGGCGGCCTCCATCAATTCATCGGGAGTATCACATTCGGGGTAGGTAACTGTTTCGATCAATGGCATTCCGAGGCGGTCGGTTTTGTACACACGGGTATGGCCGATGTCTGAAATTTCGCGGCACGAATCTTCCTCAATACTTAACTGGATTAACCTTACCTTTTTATTTTTAAGTTGAATTTCGCCTTCTACCCCAAGAATAGCAGTACGTTGAAAACCCGTTGGGATACTTCCGTCAAGGTATTGTTTTCGGGTTATGTGAACCTCTCCAACAATGTTCAATTTCGACAGCATAGAAATTTCAAGGGCATATTCGAGAGCTTCGTGGTTAATAATAAATGGGGGGGTATCGTCAACCTCGTAAGTACATGCTGTTTTATTGTTTATGCGGTAGACTATATTCTTGCGTGTTTTATACTCCATCAGTGCCGTGCCATCGTATTCGCCCAGCTCCGAAAGTGTAGGTCGCATGTGGCGGATCAATTCAGCATTGTAATCGTCGTTGCTGTGGTAAACCCCTGCCGGGCAATGGCAGAATAATTTCTTTTTGGTTTTTAGTTGCTGGTGTACCTCAAGTCCCGACATAAAACCTATTCTTTTGTAATCGGAAACCTTAGCTTCTTTACGGGTAACATAAGCAATTGCTTTACAAGTGTTATTGTAATTTTGCTGCGGGTTGAATTTTTTTTTCATCTGATAAAATATTTCAAAATAAATATGCCAAACCTATTGTTTCTACATTCTTATAAACAACTAATTATGAGCAATCAACAAAAGCTGTTAATTAATTGTTACTGTTAAATTTTAAGCCCGCCAATTTAGTTCTGTTTTAAGAGATAACAAAATTAATTGAGTACCAAGTATTGAGTTTTGAGTACAGAGAATAACTTAAGCCACCACTTGTTTTCTGATTGGCTTATAAGAAGACCTAAGGAGCAAGCCTCGCCTTCCTTCGCACGAAGCACAACAGACAAGAACTTGCAAAAAATATTTAATAGCGCATTTTTTACAAAAAGCCGCAATCTGAGTATTTTTGAAAAATGAAATATTAATGCTTATTATTTAACTAACTCACAGAGCGACTAATAGAGTGCTGTTGCATATTTAGTTAGGCACAACAGTGTGTGAGGAAAATTTTATATTGGTAAAAATACTACAGTCTTTAATTTTTCAGGGGCAGTACGGCGAGGGTCGCTAAGGTATATTTCGCGCGATTTGCCCGAACATTCCAAGCCTTGCTCTTTGATGTAGGTTTCCAGTTTTTCGTAAGCCTTGCTAACTTCATTGTAAGCACCGATATGCAGTGTTTTTGCTGCTTTATAGGCTTTGGTTAGTTTAAGCCTGTTTACAAAAAAAAAGCCCACCGAAATTCGATGGGCTTTAATAACATTAAAAATTCACTATAAAAAAAACAATAATTAATTATTAAACAATAATCAATAATAATTAATCATTTTTAATATTTGCCTGGGCTGCGGCTAAACGTGCTATCGGTACACGAAATGGTGAACAGCTCACATAATTCATTCCTACGGTGTGGCAAAATTCAACAGAATTTGGTTCGCCGCCATGTTCGCCACAAATACCTACTTTCAGGTCGGGGCGTGTACTACGTCCTTTTTCTGTTCCCATTTTAACGAGTTGTCCAACTCCTTCCTGATCAAGTATCTGGAATGGGTCGTGCTTCAGAACTCCCTTTTCAATATAAATTGGCAGGAATTTACCGGCATCATCGCGCGAATACCCAAATGCCATTTGTGTTAGGTCATTAGTTCCGAATGAGAAGAATTCTGCAACTTTTGCAATTTCATCGGCAGTTAAAGCAGCACGAGGGATTTCAATCATTGTACCAACGAGGTAATCAACTTTATCGCCCTTTTCTGCAAAAACTTTTTCGGCTGTTGCACGAATAATTTCTTCCTGCATTTTAAATTCTTTCACTGTCCCAATTAATGGTACCATTATTTCAGGATAGGTTTTGATACCTTTTTTCTTAAGATTAACAGCAGCTTCGAGAATAGCACGTGCCTGCATTTCGGTAATTTCGGGATATGTAATTCCCAAACGGCAACCCCTGTGTCCTAACATTGGGTTAAACTCGCTAAGGCTTTCCACTTTTTCTTTTATATGTGCAACAGAAACACCCATTACTTCCGACATTTCTATCTGTCCTTTTTCTTCGTGAGGGACAAATTCGTGCAATGGAGGATCCAATAAACGAACAGTTACCGGTAAGTCGTGCATGGCTTCAAAAATTCCTTCGAAATCGCTGCGCTGTAATGGTAACAACTTATTGAGTGCCTCACGCCGGCCATCTAAATTTTCGGCCAAAATCATTTCGCGCATGGCAACAATTTTTTCGCCTTCGAAAAACATGTGCTCAGTACGTGTAAGGCCAATTCCTTGTGCCCCAAAATCGCGAGCAACTTGCGAATCATGTGGTGTGTCGGCATTTGTGCGTACTAACATACGTGAATGTTTATCGGCCAAATCCATTAATTTACCAAAATCACCACTCATTTCAGGATCCATAGTAATTACTTTTCCATCATAAATCTCACCTGTCGAACCATTCAGCGAAATCCAATCGCCTTCTTTATAAACATTTCCATCGAAAGTGAGCGTACGGTTTTTATAATTTATTTTGGCCGAACCGGCACCCGAAACACAACATTTTCCCATTCCACGTGCAACAACTGCGGCATGTGAAGTCATCCCGCCACGGGCTGTTAAAATTCCCCGGGCAATGTGCATTCCTTCAAGGTCTTCGGGCGATGTTTCGATACGCACAAGGATCGAATCCTTATATTTATTACATTCATCGGCAAAGAAAACAACCTGGCCTGTTGCTGCACCCGGCGATGCAGGCAATCCCTTACCAAGTACATTAGCTTGTGCCATTGCTTCTTTCTCGAAAACAGGATGCAGCAATTCGTCAAGTTTGTTTGGCTCAACACGCAACAAAGCAGTTTTTTCGTCTATCATTCCCTGCCCTAACATCTCCACGGCAATACGGACCATTGCAGCACCGGTACGTTTTCCGTTCCGGGTTTGCAGCATCCACAATTTTCCATCCTGAACAGTAAATTCCAGGTCTTGCATATCGTGGTAATGGTCTTCGAGTTTTTGCTGAACATCATTCAATTGTTCATACAATTTTGGCATTGTTTCCTCTAAAGATGGAAACTTGTCAGCCCTTTCTTCTTCTGAAACCCCCTGAAGTTTTGCCCATCGTTTCGAGCCTTCGAGCGTAATTTCCTGTGGTGTGCGGATACCTGCAACAACATCTTCGCCCTGCGCATTGATAAGGTATTCGCCATTGAAAATATCTTCGCCGGTTGCGGCATCACGTGTAAAGGCAACCCCTGTGGCCGAGTTATCGCCCATGTTACCATAAACCATTGCCTGAACGTTTACAGCGGTTCCCCACTCATCAGGTATTTTTTCCAGCTTACGGTAAAGAATGGCACGGTCGTTCATCCAGCTATCAAAAACAGCCATTACCGAACCCCAAAGTTGCTCCCAGGGGTCGGTAGGGAAATCGTGTCCCGTAACTTTTTTAACGGCAGCCATGAAACGTTTCACAAGTTCTTTCAAATCGTCAACACTGAAATCAGTATCGAGTTCGATACCCTTTTCTTCCTTCAGTTCTTCCATTATTTTCTCGAAAGGATCGATATCTTCTTTCGATTCGGGTTTCATATCTAAAACAACATCGCCATACATTTGTACGAAACGACGGTACGAATCCCAGGCAAACCGCTCG
>JAYENH010000045.1:0-5926 GCA_034721995.1 Bacteroidota bacterium | reverse complement strand
CTCCGGTTTTCCAAGCCACTGATAGAAACCCTTATACAAAGCACGCAGATTGGTTGTTTTAAACATCTGCCCTATAGCTTTGCGAATTATGTTTCGTTCGGCGGTGTCTACTTCATATTTATAATAAATAAATATATTTTGAATAACATCTTTTACAATTTCGGGGAAACGTTTAAGTAATGGGATGCGATGGTAGGCTTTATATCGTTCTTCGATAAACCAGGCAGGGACAGGCATTTTTCGGATAATAATATCTGTTGGCTTAAAAAACTCATTTTCGATATACACAAGGTATTCGTTTAACTTAGCGATAAATTCAAAGCTGGCTTTAAAGCGGATGCGCTGAATAAAATTTTCATCGCCCTTTTCTAAAACAAGAGATACTTGCTCGAAGAAAGTCTGGAATTTTACTTTGTTTTCGGTGATTTGGGCAGCCAGTTCTTCCATGCCAATTTCCTGTATCTTTTCTTCGCCCAGTTCGGGCAATACATTCGAAATGTAATCGGCAAATACTTTGTTGGGCGAAATTATCAGAATATCTTTCGAGCTAATTGTTTGCTTAAAACGATAGAGCAAAAAGGCAATTCTGTGCAAAGCAATGGAAGTTTTTCCAGATCCGGCCACTCCCTGAATGATGAGTACCTGCGATTTTTCGTTACGGATAATTTGGTTCTGGTCGCGCTGGATGGTGGCAACAATATCTTTCATTTTCTCGTCCGATGTCGCGCTCAACTCTTTTTGAAGGATATCATCGTGGATATTCAGCGAGCTTTCGAGCATAAACTCCATTTCTCCTTGTCGTATACGGTATTGTCGCTTCAATAATATCTCACCCTCGGTAATTCCTGTTGGGGCTTCGAAATGGGCTTTTCCCAACTCGAAATCGTAAAACATACCAGAAATTGGGGCGCGCCAGTCGTGCACCAAATTTATATTTTCTGCCAGGTCTAAAAAGGAATGTATGCCCACATATACCGGCAACCTGTTGTTTTCACCTTCCCGAACAAAATCTATACGGCCAAAATAGGGAGTTAAAAGCAGTTTGCCTAAGCGTTTCTTTTTTGCTACAGCATTTTCGCCAGTAAGTGCAAATTGGTCAATAGATTGCCGTACGGCTACTTTTTCGGCATGATCCATTCCTGCTTTGTTTTCCCAAAGGTAGTCTTTGTTATCTTGTATTTCTTTAGAAAAGTTATTTACATTCGAATCGGTTTCGGCGATTGCGATCTGAAGCTTAGATTTTATTTTTTCTAAATAATTTCGTTCATCGTTTTCGCTTGAGTTGAATATTTTGTTTTGCATATTCTGGTTACTTGTTGCCTGATATATGATTTATCCATAAAACCACATAAGTGCAAATAGTTTTTTTATGCAAAGTAATCAATTTTGAAAAACAATAGTAAGAGGGCCTGGCTAAATCTTAATTATCTTTTTTATGATTTTATGATTGCCTGATTCAATTTGCAGATTGTATGCCCCTGGCGAAAGCTTGCTAAAATCTATTTGTGTTTTCTGTGAATTGAGAATAATATCGGATATGTCGATCTGTTTGCCATTTGAACCTGTTAATTCAATATTTATTATTTTCTGATTATCACTGATAATAAATAGTTGATCGATAACGGGATTTGGAAATACAGCTATATCCGGTTCTTTTGATATCGATGTAGAAGACAGATTAATAAGAAAGCCTTGAAAGGAGCTAACTGTTGCCTGGCATCCGGCAGAATCGGTAACTAAGATTTCATAGAATTTTGGAGAAGGGCCATTGGGAATAATCACCTCTCGGGTTGGGACAGGACTGTTGGCGTACACATTATAGTCGTATTGACCGCCGAGCAAGCTATCCGATGCTCCCCAATCATAAGTATATGGATAAATCCCACCTCCAAAAGCTATAGGCGTAATTGTTTGTGTATCTCCCGGAAATGTTTCTATCATTACATAGCCCAAAGTAAAAGCCCATTGAACTTCTTTTAAAGATAGCGAATCGGAAATTGTTTGCCCCGAATTATCCGATACCGTCAAAATAAAGCTAAGCTCGCTTTCATCAATTGTTGGTATCCACTGAAGAATAGGGTTTGCCAATGTAGTGTCATTCAGGAGATCGGAGCAATAATAATTTATTTGGGGAGCCGCCGGATATGGGATATATGGTTTTGGATAAATATCCCAGGTATATGTGTATGGGCTTATTCCTCCCATTGCAGTTGGCGATCCTCCTATCAAAAAAGAATCAACGTGTTCGCAAAATATCGAATCATTTCCGGCATCAATAATAAATGTTTCCTGTGCCTGTACAAATAGAATTGTAAAAATTGCCACGGCGGTAAATGCTATCTTTAATGATTTTACTTTTTTCAGAATCGAAAAGTTAATTATTGGCTTATTTTTCATAATAAATTTTAAAGGGTTAGTGAACAAAGGTAATAAGCAATATTTTAATATTCAAAAATATTTTTAGGCATAGTATAACTGAAATTTCAAACAAAAATTGGAACACGGATGACACTAATTTAACGGATTTACACAGATTTTTTACACAGGATATTTTTTCCCGGCTTTTTACAATCTTGATATCTTTCGCGACAATGAAGGATTTGCTGAACCATATATAATTTCTTGTAAGTTGATTGGTAAATGTGGAGGTATAACAATTGGGCAGATACCAGCGCGCTTAAAAGCAAATATACAATATGGCAAGACAGTACGGTCCCTTGTTGCATATTTATCGGTATATCAATACCTGTCTGCAAACAGGTTGAAAAAATTCTTAACGGATTTTGTTAATTTGCCAATAAGCGAAGACACAATAGGAACATTAGTTCACATAAGAAAAAACTATGTGTCCTTATTTGGTTAAATTACACAGCACACAAACCTCTGAACCCTGAATTTCTGAACCTGATAGCTATCGGGTCTGTACCTTTGAACCCATAAGTTCCTCCTTTTTTATTTCTTTACAAAAAATTCGGGATATGGAAAAGATGAAAAAGGCAATGAACGAATCGGCTGGCCTGCGCTGGATGGTGCTGATTTTGGTAGGTTTTGTATTGTTCACCAATTATTACTTTTACGATGCTTTTTCAACATTAAAGCAATTGATGATTGATGAGTTCGGTTTTACGAATTACGAATATGGCTTATTTGCGTCCTTTTATTCTGTGCCCAACACTTTTCTGGCAATGGCCGTAATTGGCGGAATTTTTCTCGATCGCTATGGCATACGGATTACCGGTTTTATGTTTGTGTTTTTTATGGCTTTTGGGGCATTACTTACTGCTTATGGGGCATCCACAATTTACACAAATGGTTTTGGCTATGGTTTTATGCAATCATTTCTTCCTTCATATTCGCCCGAATTAAAAATGATGTTACTCGGAAGATTCTTCTTTGGTTTAGGGGCAGAAACCAGTATTGTAGTTGTAAGCAAAGTACTGGTAAAATGGTTCAAAGGAAAAAACCTGGCATTGGCTTTTGGTCTTAAAGTTGGATTTGGCCGGCTGGGCACTTTTGCGGCATTACAGGTTTCCCCATTACTTGCCCACGAAGACGGATCGGGATTAAACCTTGCTGTTTGGTTAGCTGCCATGTTGGTTTGCATAGGTTTACTGGTATTTGTAATTTATATGTTTTTTGATTTCAAACTTGATAAACAAATAACTATAACTAACGAAAAATCGGAGAAAAACCAATTTAAAATGAGGGATATTGTTGATATTTTGAGCAACAGGGCATACCTTTATATTGCCCTGCTTTGTCTCACTTTTTATTCGGCAGTATTCCCGTTTATGCAATATGCCCCCGATTTATTCTTGCATAAATTTGGAATGAGCAAACTCGAAAGCGGACAAATTGCCTCTATCCTTCCTTTTGCTACCGCGATTATGACACCACTGTTTGGTATCTTTATCGACCGTAAGGGGCGCAGTGCAACGGTTATGATATTTGGGGCATTGCTCTTGATACTCGTACATTTAAGTTTGGCACTTACCAATATCAACCCTATCGTGCCGATGGCTTTGCTTGGAGTGGCTTTTTCGCTGGTACCTTCGGCTATGTGGCCAACAATGGTAAAACTGGTCGACGAGAATAAAATTGGCACTGCTTACGGCCTCATGTATTCAATTCAGAATATAGGCCTGTGGGCATTACCCTTACTTGCCGGTAAGATTTTAGATATTACAAACCCCGGAAACCCCGATACACTTTACTATACACCGGTAATGTTGATGTTTGCCGGTTTGGGCTTTATAGGATTGCTGTTTGCCCTTTTGCTGAAATACGAAAACAAGAAAAAAGGACTTGGTGTTGAGTTGCCACTGAATAGTAAGTAGAGGTAAGCAATACCGATTTATTAGTATTGGGAAGATTGTTGGGTATTGCAAATATTCAAGTAAGTAGAGCCGATTTTTCGTAATATTGCATATCTCAATACCAGAGACCTTATGTTTAACAAAATGAATCAAATAATATGATATTCTATACAAACTGTTTATCTACTCTAATTATGAAAAGGATAATGCTTTTTAAAAAACTAACATTAGTAGCAACTCTATTTATTTTCTTAAGTGGTACAGTTTTTTCTATGCCGCAAACCGACAGTCTTCACAAAGTAATTTCTTCCAACTCGCCAAAAGAAAAATTTGATGCATTTCTTAAATTGGCCGAAATTTACAGGCAAAACAACTCGTTTATAGAGGCTCAGCATGAATACAAGAATGCTTTGGCATACATTGATTCTGTTCCATTCACAACTAAAGAATCTAATGATTATAAATCAGAATTAATGCTTGAGATTGCTCATATAAACTTAGTCTATTTGGCTGAGTATAACAGCTCATTGGGCTTATTAATAAAAGTTGCAAAACGTGCAGAGGACTCCGGTGATACAACATTATTGGTTGAAGTAAATCGCTTATTAGGTTTAAACTTTCGCTTTCTGAAAAAATATGACAAGGCAATTAAGTGTTTAAATATGTCGGTTCGGTATGCCGAAGCAAACAATGACACTTCAGCAATAATCACGGCAATAAATGAAAAAGCTAACGTGTATTTATTTACAAACGAACTTGAAGAATCTGAAAAACTGCGCCTTGAAGCCTTACAATTGGCAAAACAAATACACGACAGATATAGTGTGAATTTTGTTTCGAACGACCTTGCTCTTTTATTTGTTGAAAAGGGTGAATATAATAAAGCGCTGGAGTATTTATTTTCGGTACATGAATTTGGAAAAGAAATGAAGAATAACAGGTACATCAGTGTTACAGCTTTAAATATAGCAGATGTGTATATGAAATTGAATAAATATGACAGTGCCCTTTTTTATTATGAAATTACCGAAGATTTAGCTTTACGATATGAATTAAAAAGTGAGAGGCTTGGAGCTTACGGTGGATTATCCGAATTGTGTTTTCTGAAGCAGGAATACAAAAAAGCCTTCATGTATCAACAAAAATATTATGATTTGAAAGATACAATTTTTAGTTATGAGAAAGACAAACAAATTGTTGAGATAAGTGAAAAATATGAATCGGAGAAAAAAGAACAGGAAAACCAAATGCTGAAACAGCAAAATGAAATTCAGACATTAGAGCTGGAAAAAGGAGAAAACAAATTTTTATATACATTGATAATTGCCGGGATTATTGTAGTGTTTATAATTTTAATTGCATTATTATTATACAATAGTATCCTCAGAAAGAAAAAGACAAATAGAGAACTAAATATCAAGAATGAACAAATAACATTACAAAAAGATAAAATATTAGAAGCTTTAAAACATCTCAGTCGACGGGAAAAGGAATTGAAAGAGGCAAATATTACCAAAGATAAATTCTTCTCCATTATTGCTCACGATATTAAAAATCCTTTTTCGAGTATCCTGGGTTTTTCAAATCTATTAAATGACAGGTTTTATGAT
>JAYENH010000044.1:0-5951 GCA_034721995.1 Bacteroidota bacterium | reverse complement strand
TGTAGTTGAAGTCGATAATTCTTCAAGTGTTAATCCCGGCTATGGTTCAGATTATCACATAGTAAATGTGAATGCCGATTTCAATTTGGAATGGCTCAACCCTGTTCCGGCAAGTGGCACAGTAGCGGCAAGTAGTACCCAGCCTGTTAACATCGAAGTTTATACAAGCCTTTTAAATGTGGGTATTTATTCTACCGATTTGATAATCACAACAAACGATCCTCAAAATCCAATATTAACTGTACCTTTTTATATTGATGTACAAGGTAGTCCCGAAATTGTTGTTCCAACTGCGTGTATTGAGTTCGATTCAACCTACCAGTGGCTATGTGCAAACGAAATTTTGGAAATCAGTAATACCGGTTGCGATACATTATTCATTTACAGTATGAATAATAATTTAAGCGAATTTGCTTATGTCGACGACCCGTTTTATATTTTACCGGGAGGAACGGATTATGTTCCCATAGATTTCTGCCCTACATTAAGTGGAGATTATTTTGATACTATCTGGATAAATTCAAATGATGGTTTGGTTTATGTTTGCTTAGAAGGATACGGTATTGGTTCACCAGTTTTAGAAACCACACCCGACACCCTTATTGCTGCTGCCAATTGTGGCGATTCGACAACTGTTACCTTATTGCTCGAAAATACCGGCTTAAACGAATTGATTTATTCTTTCGATGACCCATGTTCGTGGATTTTCATAGAGATCAATACAAATTATTCTGCTTATGCAATTTACTGGGTACTCAAGGATGGTTATGGAAACATATTGCTTTCGGGTTCGGGATATAGTAATTATACAACGTATTACGATTCAATATGCGTGCAAGCCGGACAGTATTCATTTGAGTACAGCAGCACTTATGGAAGTTGGTATGGTGCAACATACAGTGTAACAGCCTGCGGAAATGTGTTGGCCAACAATGGAGGGGCATCTCCGGGAGCCAATGGACAGGAAAGCTTCCTGTTTAACGGATGTGAATTTTATGCACCGTGGATTACCTTGTCAGATTACGAAGACACAATCACGGTAGGAAATTCACAACAAATTGATGTTACTTTCTATTCTGCAAATTTATATGCAGGTGTACACGAAACTGACATGTTGATACATTCAAATGAAACACCGGATTATAAGGATACAGTACATTGTATTTTTACTGTAAGCGGAAGCCCTCAATTAGTTGTTACCGATACCTGTCTGTTGTTTGAACCGGTTATGCAATGGTCAACAGGGATTGAATCATTCTACATGTATAATATCGGCTGCGACACTTTATGGGTAACAAGTTTTGCAAATACTCTATCAGAATTTTCGGTAAACTTAAGTACTATGTATGTATTACCGGGCGATTCGCAATTATTTGAAGTGAGCTTTAACCCTACTACAAACGATAACTTCTACGATACCCTCTACATAAATACAAATGGAGGAAATGCAAGTTTATGTATGTATGCTTATGCTCCGGGGGCACCAATCATTAATGTCGATCCTGTATCTTTCGACTTTACATTTAATTCATGCAACGATTCCCTTGTTGTTCCAATGAATATTTTCAATACCGGTCTGGGCGAACTATACTTTGACATTAGCTCGGAAGCTGCATCGGGAAGTGTGACTACTGAAACTCCGAAGGTGCTGCTAATTGGAACTTCTGGTGAGTCAACAGTTGAAACCGGTTTAGTAAATACAGGTAAGTTTATTTACGATGATATTGATTATATTTCCAACCCGGGCACACTTGTATTGGCAGATTTGTCACCTTACGATGCAATACTTGTATGGGGCAATAATATATTTCCCAATCCTCAGCAATTAGGTGATGTTTTAAAAGAATATGTTGATAATGGTGGTGGTGTAATTATCTCTACTTACTCGTTAAGTACTAACTGGGCCATTCAGGGAGGAATTATTGATCCAGGATATTGTCCCTTCCTGCCTGGCAACACTCAAAATGTTTCAGGTACTTTAGATATCAGTAGCTTAACTGATCCAAACCATCCGGTTTTCAATAACCTGACAAGTAACTTTACTTATTGGTACAATTCCAACTATTCCAATCCAGCATTAAATACAGGTGGTGTCCTTCTGGCAAGCGATACACAAGGCAATAAAGTAGTTGCCGAAAACCAGGATGGAAACGTGGTCGGTATAGTAATGTACCCATACAACCAGGCAAATTATGGTAATACCGATGCAATGCTAATGTATGCCAATGCCCTTTACTATGTTGGCTCTGGCGACGATTGGATTTCGTTCTCCATAACCCAGGATACCCTCGGAATACTCGATACTTCTTATGTCGATGTTCAGTTTAACACAACTGGTTTGGTAAATGGCCAGTACACTGCCGATATTGTTATTGCATCAAACGATCCGCTTTCGCCTGAGGTTATTGTTCCATGTACATTAAACATTAATAGTGATCCGATTATTGATGTAATGCCCACAGCAATTAATTTTCCTCCAACTATGCAGTGGACTTCCAGTACTGATACATTTAGTATTTATAATTACGGGTGCGACACCTTACATATTACCAACATTGTAAGTTCGCTCTCAGAATTTACTGCTTTTCCAACAGTTCTGTCGATTCTTCCCGAGCAGCAGGCCGAAGTAGTTATTACTTTCACCCCAACAACCCAGAATACTTTTATCGACACATTCGATATTATTAATAATGATTCGCTTGTTCAGGTAATTGTTGATGGTGTTGGATTTGGGGCACCAATTGTTTCGGCAAGCCCGGGCTCATTTAGTGTAAATTTCTCTACTTGTACCGATACGATAATCCTACCATTGACAATTAATAATACAGGGTCAGAAATGCTTGACTGGACTCTGTCCGGTGGTGCTACATCAACAGTAGATACTACTCAAATTCAAAACTTTTATGTAGATGGAGCTGTTACTAATCATACATTTAGTGGCCTGTCTCCTTATGCCGATTCAATAAAAATTGTTGTTAGTTTAAATGGCGATTTCGATAGTCAAAGCGAGTATGCCTCCTTAACAATTGATGGCGATTATATTGGAGTTATTCCTGATGGCAATCCATCGAACGGAACTGAGATAGTTGTTTCTTATGCATACTTTGGCACTCAAATGCTCAATTGGTTGGCCGATGGACAGATTACTGTAAGCATCAGTAATACTAATAGTGTAAATACTTTCCCGGCACAGAATTACCATAAAGTCCGCTTTATAAGTTATGGTTCCGAATGGTTAAGCTTCGATCCTGAGTTTGGTACATTAGCTTATCCTTCAGGAACAATTGCTAATGTGTATTTCATTTCAACCGGGCTAAGTTCAGGGTTCTATCAAACCAATATTACATTAAACTCTAACGATCCTTTAACTCCACAAATAATTATTCCTGTTGATTTGACATTAGTTGGATATCCTCTAATATCATCATCGGCACAATGTGTTTTATTCGATTCGGTTAATATAGGATTAAGTACTACCGATACTTTTACAATTTACAACGATGGCTGCGATACTTTGTTTGTTAGTAATATTACCAATGTATTACCGGAATTCAGTATTGATCAAACCAATTTCTATATCCTTCCGGGATGGAGTCAGGATCTTGTGGTAACATTTAGTCCAAATACTATTAATAATTTTCTAGATACATTGCATATTATTAATAATGATGTAGAGCTTGAAATTTGTTTAGAAGGTGATGGAATTGGCATACCGGTTTTCAATACCGACAACGACACACTCATATTTAATGTAAATGGTTGTGTTTCCACCGATTCATTACCATTATTAATTGGCAATACAGGTACTTTGGATTTAACATGGAATTCTTCCGATGTAGTATCCTCTTCGTTATCTGATGATTTCGATCCTGGTATCGATGCCGGTACATGGGCTTCGATATCGAACGGAACGGCAGCAAGCGGTTGTGGTGTTGTATCCGACTCCAATGCACTTTATTTTACTGGTTCCGGGACCCGCGAAGCAATTTCAAATGATATGAGTACACTTGGAGGAGGTACGGTAGAATTCTGGATAAAAATAGGAACAGGGTCTTCACCTTGCGAAAATGCCGATTCAGGCGAAGATGTTGCTTTGCAATATTCCATAGATGGAGGATTGAACTGGGTAAATATCAATATTTACGATACTGAAAATTATCCGAATTTTACATTAATTCAGGAAAACATTCCATTGGCAGCACAGGTAAACTCTTGCAGGTTCCGCTGGTACCAGATAAACCATAGTGGTAATGGTTATGATAGCTGGTCTATTGATGATGTATCAGTAGAAACTACTTCGTTTAGTGTTTTCTTGTCGGTGAACTCCGGCTTACTTGCTCCGTCAAATTCTGAAACAGTTTATGTTACTGTTGAGGCATCAGGGTTAAATGCCGGTTCGTACGAAACATTTATGACATTCCTGACCAACGACCCGTTCCAGCCTGAATATACACTTACAATAATCCTGAATATCAACATAGTTCCGCTCGTGGCCAGTGCAGGCTCCGATGAAGTAATTAATTCAGGAGGCTCGGTTGTTTTAAATGCAACTGCCACAGGAGGGTTATCCCCTTATACTTACACATGGTCGCCTGCTAATAGTCTCGATAATCCAAATATAGCTTCGCCATTGGCAAACCCGGTCGAAACAATCATCTATACAGTAACCGTGGTAGGTTCAACAGGCTGCGTCAGTGTCGATGAGGTTGAGGTTGAAGTAAGATACTCCATAAGCGGTGAAATAACTTATATGAATTCCAACAGCGAACCCATCGAAAATTCATGGGCATTACTATTAAACTCGGGTATGGTTAAAATTGATTCGGTATTAACTGATCAAAATGGTTATTATCAATTTGATTATCTTGATAACGGAGATTATTATGTTGATCTCAATAGTGCTTTAACATGGGGAGGGGCCAATGCAACCGATGCCTTACTTATAAGGCGACATGTTGTCCTGTTAGAGCCATTGACCGGCCTGCCACTTGCTGCAGCTGACGTAAATGCAAGCAGTACGGTTAGTAGTTTCGATGCCTTGTATGTATTACGCCGTTCGGTAGCTTACATATCAAGTTTCCCGGCAGGCGATTGGGAAACAACTATGCCTATGGTAACAATTCTTAATAGCAACATAGTAGCCGATTTCGAAGCACTATGCTTTGGCGATGTAAATGGTACGCATATAGTTAATCCAACCAAGTACATTGAACCCACAGTTAAATTGGTAGAAACCGGCGAAATGCTTGTTAAAGGCCACAATAAATTTACTCTTCCGGTAAGGATAAGTGAGGATATGCTTGTTGGTGCCATTACCCTCGGAATTAAGTATCCTGCACAAAGGCTTGCTTTCGAAGGTTTAAGCACAAAGGCTGATGGATTGTTGTTCAACAATGTTGGTGGAATTATTAAAATAGCCTGGGAAGATATCGATGCTATGTTCTTTACAGAAAATGAAATCATTGTTAATCTTGAATTTAGTAAAATTGATAATGAAGGACCTCCATACCAGTTTGTCTTATTACACGAAAGCGAATTTGCCGACATGTATGGAAACGTGTATAAATCGGTTGAATTGAATATACCAGCTTTGACCGATACTAAAAACTTCGACGGATTCTACCTCGGGATTAATCATCCAAACCCGTTTAAGCAAATTACACAAATCGACTATTACCTGCCCGAAGATGGCCATGTAACACTTGAAGTACGCGATGCCTTAGGCCGGACAATTGAAAGCCTTGTTAATGTAAATCAGCAAAAAGGCCCTTATGTTGTCGAATTCGATGGTTCGCACCTCGGACAGGGTATATATATTTATACTATCAGAATTGAAACAGAAAGCAGCAGTTATTCCAATTCACGGAAAATGCACCTGTTACGATAATATTTTTAGGGGATGCCCTTGTTGCATTATTTACTTTACGAACAGCAACAAGGGCTTCTCCGCC
>JAYENH010000043.1:0-5965 GCA_034721995.1 Bacteroidota bacterium | reverse complement strand
TATCTCGATGGGTGGCACTCATCTGTTTGTTGATGAAGTTCATAAATACCCGAATTGGTCGGTCGAAATAAAAAATATTTATGATTATTACAAAGGGCTAAAAGTTGTTTTTACCGGTTCGTCGTTATTAGAAATACTTAATTCACGAAGCGATTTAAGCCGCAGGGCTTTGGTTTTTAAAATGCAGGGAATGTCGTTTAGGGAATATTTGAACTTCTATTATAAAACAGATTTTAAGGTAGTAGAATTTGGCGATTTATTAGAAAACCATTTAGAGATAGCCTTAGGTATTGGGAAAAACATTAAGCCCTTAAAATATTTTCCAGAGTATTTAAGAGTAGGTTATTTCCCATTTTATAAGCAAAGCGAAGAGTGGTATTTTATGCGATTGCAGGAAATTATAAATATGATTATTGAAATTGAATTGCCTTTACTTCGCCGCACTGACATCTCTATCATTTCAAAAATCAAGCTTTTACTGTATGTTATTAGTCAGAATGTTCCTTTCAGGCCAAATATTTCGGCCCTCGCAAGTAAAATTGGCTCAACACGAAAAACAATTCTTGAGTATCTGAATTATTTAAGCGATGCGAATGTTTTAAATTCTCTTTACAAAGATTCAATAGGCGTAGGGATATTGCAAAAACCTGACAAATTATTTTTAGAAAATACAAACTTTGCATATTCAATTGCTTCTCAGGAACCAAATGTTGGCAATTTGCGCGAAACATTTTTTCTAAACCAATTATCACAAGCTCATAAAGTGAATTATTCTGATAAGGGTGATTTTTTGGTGGATAATAAATTTATTTTCGAAGTGGGAGGAAAGTCTAAAGATTATAGTCAGATAGCCAAAATAAATCACAGCTATATAGCTTCTGATAACATTGAGTTTGGAATTGGAAATAAAATTCCGCTTTGGTTGTTTGGATTTTTATATTGATGGTTAATAATTTAGCAGCCACTTAATCGTAAAGCGATATTACAAGCAGTCTGACTTTTTTTATGATGATAGAATAATGGTTTTGAAATTCATTTTTGTATATCTTTACGGAGCTTAACAAGTAGATTAAATATGAAGAATGAAATATTAGAGGAACTGGTTTCTAAGCATACTGAAGAAATGTTTAACTGGGCATATCATAAGACTTCATCAGTTGCTGTGGCCGAAGATTTGGTTCAGGATTCTTTTTTAGCTGCTACGGAAAAGATAGATTCGTTTAAAGGAAACAGCTCGGCAAAAACATGGTTGTTCTCAATCTTAAACCATAAAATAATCGACTTTTACAGAAAAAAGGTAAATCAAACTGTGGGTATCGAAAGTGGAGTATTATCGACTTACTTTGACGATGACCAAAGCTGGCAAGAAAACAGAAAGCTAAAAGACTGGCAAGCTGATGAAACTCATTTGTTAGATGATGATGATTTTCGGATAATCATGGAAAAATGCCTCGAAGCCTTGCCGGAGCAGTGGAATATGTGTGTGAAGTTAAAATATCTATCAGAAAAAAAAGGCGAAGAAATTTGTCAGGAACTGGGAATTGCACCTACTAATTTTTGGCAAATAGTTCACAGGGCAAAACTAAAGTTAAGGGATTGTATTGAGGATAATTGGTTTTTGAATTAGAATGATATGAAAAAGTTAATGCATATATTGTTACTTTCTTGTTTAAAAGCAACTGAATTGATTGAAAAAAAACAGCTCTTTAAACTTTCCGTTATTGAGAGTATACAATTGAAATTACATAAAATGATGTGCGATGCCTGCACAAAATATGAAAAGCAAAGCATCTTGATTGATAAAGGAATTAATAACCTGCAACAGAAAGGACCGGTTGTAATTGATATTGAAAAACTAAAAAAACGGATTTCCCAAAATCTTAAAAAATCTTAGAAACTGTTTGGGTTTTGTTTTTGAGAAAGACCTCAGTGTTAAGCAATGTTAATGATTTGGCTTTGAACAAATTTCTGAAGTATTTTTATCTACGAATGCCTGTTATCCAAATTAGCAATCAAGATGTTTCCCAGACCTAAAAATTTCAGAGTCTGTTGTGGCTGATACACTCAATTCCTTTTTCAATAATAATTGTTTGTTTATTAAGTATTGGCAGTTTTATCAATCCAGTCAATAAGTTCAATTTTTACAGTTAAAAAAAACACTATCGTACAACAACCATATTTTTCACCTGCCTGCCATCACTATTCGATAGTTCAATAAAATAACTGCCCACTGAAAAATTACTGCAATTTATTTCGATGCTATTTTTTACATGCTGTAGTTCATCATTGTAGATAAGTTGGCCATTCACATCAAATATATTTAGCTGAAATTCGACAGAAGCTGTACTTATTAATGTAATAAAAACTTTATTGTCAACAGGGTTAGGGAATAATGTGAAATCTAAATCCATATTTGTATTTATATTCTCAATACCGGGGTTATTTAGACTTGGGAAATTGCCGGGGTTTATATACAATTTTGCACTATCGGTGGTAATTCCATCATCTACAACATATATTAAGGAATCGTAACCAATCCAGTTGCCCAAAGGTGTATAACTAAGAATCTGGTTTTGTGTATCGAAATTCAGTGTCCCGTTTATTGGGGCAAGTGCTTCGTGAAATGTTAGCGAAACGCTGTCCTGTCCGTAGCCGGTAAATAAATTAAGCGTGCTGTCGGGGCTAATGTTATGATACACCCATAAATCCGATTCAGGATGAAGTACTTCAAAATTCATTAATAAACCATTGTTTTGATTCAGGCTTTTATCGAAACTTTTGTTGCCCAGAGGCTCGTCGAAACGCCAATAGCCAAGAAGTCCCGGGGCATTGGAGGCAGGAGGAAAGTACATCCCATCACGAATTTCCTGAACTGTACGTACGGTATCCCAAATCCTTACCTCATCAAGAAAACCTTTGTAGTAACGCGATACAGAAGAAACCGCACCGATGTAAAGTCTTCCTGTGCCGTAATATGTAGTGTCCGAAGTGCGGGTTTTAATTAATTTGCCATCGCGGTAAAGGCTTTGAAGGTAAGTGGCCGTATCGAAAGTCATTGCATAATGATGCCAGCCCTGATCTAAAAATGCCGTGTCCGATGAAATATCATCGCCATAAAATCCGCAGTATAAATTATTGTTCCTGAAACCATAGTGCATCCCTTTATGCCCTTTGCCCCATTGTCCGTGGCCAATTACCATATTGTCGTTACCGGCAGGTAGTTTTTTTGTCCAGAATTCCATGGTGAACGATTTGTGAGCAATATCGATTGTGTCAGCAAGAATGTAATCGTTGTGCCCATCGAAAAACAGGCAATGACCCGCTCCGGCTATAGGATCGAGAATAATACTTTCGCTGACTTCGCTGCCGGGCATCGACTCGTGAAAATCAACTCCATTGTTATAAACACAGGTAAGTTTGTAATTATATGTTCCATCATCAAGATTAATATCAGAATAAGTAAACTGAGATGTATCGGTTATTGTAGTTAGCAATTCGTTGTTTCTGTAGAATTTATAAGCATAAACTTCCCAGTTTACAGGTTGGAAAACGGGAGCTTCCCATTGCAAATCAATAACCCTGTTATTCAAAATTGATGAAAGATTTGATGGAGGATAAAAATTATTTCCGGGTATTATCACACTTATCCTTGTAAGGCCATCGTTAGTAATTGTAACATTGGTATCGGCGCAGGGATACTCCGTTACTCCATCCCAATAGGTAAGAACGGAATAATTAATTATGCTTCCGTCGAAAATATTATCACTGTCTTTTTCATTTATACTGATAAAAAAATTGATTGGTTCGTAATCATTCATTTCCGAATACAATTCAGTAATGTCAAGCCCAAACTCAATACTGTCGTTAAAGCCGGTCATTGGATGGTTTCCGCCCCTGTTTTTCAACGCAATAAAACTCTGGGTTTTGTCGGGCGAAGTTGCCGAAGTGTCGTTGCTTGCGCCGGCAGTAAATTTAAGTTCTTTACGCGAGGGATGTGCCATTTTGATTTTCATGGTTATATCGGGGCTGTAATAATCTAAAGCATCGAGTATATAAACACGTTTCGAGGCTACATGGTTTGAGTCGGCCAGCAGCCGGTACATCATAAACGATTTTCCCCAATCTCCCCATCCCAAACCCCACGAGTTTGCGATTATTAGTCCGCCAATTTCCCAATCGGCAATATTAACAAGGCCATCGTTATTTATGTCGATGTTGTTTGTGTATTGCCCATCCTGGTTGTAATCGAAGCGGATGCTGTCGTTATAGCCAACTATTGTCATGGCATGGTCTACTGTTTCGTCGAAATTGGTAATAATAAAATCGGTTGAATGTGGTGTGCCCAATGGCAGATGATTTAGGATCATATCTGATGCGCCGGCACTAAAACATGCCAGGCCGCCCACATTCGAGTTATCATCAAGATGGTTTACAAGCCAGCCTTTTAATATCATTAATCCTTCTTCGGAACCCACATCAATTGAATAATAATCGAAAACCGTATTGAACATGCCCGAGTAATAATTATCGTATCCGCTCATCCATCCGGTGTTGCCCATTGGGTACAAACCTCCGTAAGTTTGAATATTGGGGCAGCCAATTTCGCGGATAATTTTCCAACCGCTTGTGTACCACGATCCGTTGTCGCCACTTCCTTTATTCAGAAAATTATATGTAAAATGGCTGGGATATTGGTTTTCGGGCAATGCAGCCGATACCCCCCTCAAATAATCAATCTCATAAGTAAAAGTGTATGCCACACCACTTGCCTGGCCACAACTACCACCTTCCTGTGTAAATATGGGCCTGAAATAATCCTGAGTAGAATTGTCGATTTCGGAAGGAAAATTCTTTAACCGGCAATTTCTGTTTTCCAAAGTTATCTCTTTTATCTCCGAAGCCAGTTGAATCTCCTCGTCGGCTGTCAATGCCCTTACACCTCCAACATACCAGGGTTCGCCTTCGGGGTCGGGGTTTACGTTTACCACATTTTGCGCATAGCCCTGCACGAAAAAGAAAGAAAGCAATAGAAGAAACAATATTGCCATTTTGCCTGATAAAGAAAATCTATAATCCATCATCCCTGTTTTAAATAATTGTTGCAGCGAAAATAACATAATTTTGAAAGCTCCAGCGGTGCGACAGATTTATAGAAAACAAATTGACGAAACAAATCAAAGCACCAGCGGTACGACATATTTATAGAAAACAAATTGACGAAACAAAAATAAAGCACCAGCGGTGCGACATATTTATAGAAACCAAATTAACGAAACAAATCAAAGCACCAGCGTAGCGATATATTTATAGAAAACAAATTGACAAACCACATCAAAGCACCAGCGGTGCGATATATTTATAGAAAACAAATTGACAGAATACATTAAAGCTCCAGCGGAGCGACATATTAAAAAAGGCATTCATGAAAAAAAATGTATTTGATATAATACAAATAATATTTCGCTCCTCTGGAGCTTATACGCATCATGTCGTTTATGATTCTATAAATATGTCATTCTTCCGGAACTTTTGATTGTCGGTTTTTTATGGTGCGAAATATTTATAGAAAACAAATTGACGAAACAAATCAAAGCACCAGATGTGCGACATATTTATAGAAAACAAATTGACAAACCACATTAAAGCACCAGCGGAGCGACATATTTATAGAAAACAAATCAACGAACCACATTAAAGCTCCAGCGGAGCGACATATTTATAGAAAACAAATTGACAAACCACATTAAAGCTCCAGCGGAGCGACATATTAAAAAAGGCATTCATGAAAAAAAATGTATTTGATATAATACAAATAATATTCCGCTCCTCTGGAGCTTATACGCATCATGTCGTTTATAATTTCTACAAATATTTCGCTCCTCTGGAGCTTATACGCATCATGTCGTTTATAATTCTATAAATATGTCGCTCCTCTGGAGCTTGCACATATCATGTCGTTTATAAT
>JAYENH010000042.1:0-5972 GCA_034721995.1 Bacteroidota bacterium | reverse complement strand
ATTGTCTGTGTATTCATGTCATTAAATGTTTTATTGCAAAGTTAACAAATAAATTCTATTGTCAATTTTCCGCTTTTTGAATTTCGATTACGATTTTTTTCTATAAGGCATAACGATGGCAATATGAAATTTTGGGCGTTTTGAAACACCAATCTTTCTCCCGATAGCTAACGGGATTACTACACGGTTTATTTAATGTTAAAATGTTCATATGCTATGGTTTTTTCAAATGCAAGGTAACCCATAAATATTTACTACACACTTGCTTTTATTTCGCCTATCTCCATTATCCTTAACGCTGTATCTGCAAGTTTGTTAAATATCTTAATTGCTTTGTTTTCATAAGCTTGTTATTAATATCTTGTAAAAGTAAAAATTAATTAAAACAGCCAATCTGTCGAGAGGTTTTTTATGCTTCCGGGGTGCTTCTTAGAGATGTGGGTGTAAATACTATGGAAAATAATGATGATAAAGTACTTATAATAAGTTGGCAATCTTATATGAACCAAAATTTCAATTAGTAATCAATCTTCGTTGAAACTTCGTTTGATAAATACCGGGAAGTAATTTCAACTTACCTACCATTACTCCAACACTCCTTTACTCCAAAGAAATTCCTGATATCATTATTGATTTTCAGGATTGGGAAATTTGCCATACAGCCATATTGCAATTATCTTTAATTTTGCCGGCCTAAAATTTCATTATGGATATTGCCGAAATTCAAAATAATCTCGAACTGTTGAAACCCGGTTTTTCGGGCGACATTTTTACCGATCATAAAATGCGTGTGCTTTATGCTACCGATGCCTCGGCCTATCGCGAACTACCCACAGCGGTTACCCTGCCCCGAAATACTGAAGACATTGTTTCACTGATAAACTTTGCCCGCGAAAACAATTGCTCTCTGATTCCACGTACAGCCGGTACATCTTTGGCCGGGCAAGTTGTCGGCAATGGCATTGTTGTGGATGTGTCGAAATATATGGGCCGCATTCTCGAACTAAACGAAAAAGAACATTGGGTACGTGTTGAGCCGGGCGTTGTGCTTGATGAACTAAATAAATATCTTGCTCCGAGAGGCTTGTTTTTTGGCCCCGAAACTTCTACGTCGAGCCGTTGCATGATGGGCGGAATGGTCGGCAACAACTCTTGTGGTGCTCATTCCCTGATTTATGGTAGCACACGTGAACATACCATATCTATAAAAACAATACTTAGCGATGGCTCCGAAGCTGAATTTGCCCCATTAAGCAAAGTTGAATTTCAGAAAAAATGCGAACTAAAAAACTTAGAGGGAGAAATTTATCGGTACACCCAAAATCTTTTAAGCCAGGTTGAAGTTCAGGAAGAAATCAGGAAACAATATCCCGAACCATCGGTAAAGAGAAGGAACACAGGTTATGCCCTCGATTTATTGATGGAATCATCTTCTTTTGCTGATACCCTTGAGCCTTTCAACTTTTCAAAATTGCTGGCCGGCTCGGAAGGCACTTTGGCTTTTACTACCGAAATAAAACTGAATTTGGTAAGCCTTCCTCCAAAAAATAAAATATTGGTTTGCGTACATTTAAACTCGGTTATCGAGGCATGTAAAGCAAACCTCATTGCCCTCGACCACAAGCCTGTATCGGTTGAGCTAATGGACAAAGCCGTAATGGATTTAACCAAAGCCAACAAAGCATTAGCCAAAAACCGCTTTTTTGTAATGGGCGATCCAGGAGCTATATTGATTGTTGAATTTGCTGAGGACGATAAAATCAAAATCTACGACAAGGCAAAAGCAATGGAAGAGGCTATGCGAAAGGCTGGATATGGATTTCATTTTCCATTGGTTGAAGGATCTGATATTCCGAAAGTATGGGACCTTCGTAGAGCCGGGCTTGGAGTTTTGTCGAATATGTCCGGCGATGCGAAACCCGTACCCGTAACCGAAGACACAGCAGTTAACCCCCTTGTCTTGCCCGATTATATCAAAGAGTTCGATCGGGTACTCGAAAAGTACAGTCTGTCGTGTGTTTATTACGCCCACATTGCCACAGGAGAGTTACACCTGCGTCCGGTGCTTAATTTGAAGGATGAAAAAGACACTGAGCTTTTTCGTACCATAGCTTTTGAATCTGCCAAACTTGTAAAGAAATACAAAGGATCGCTCAGTGGCGAGCATGGCGATGGCAGGCTCCGTGGCGAGTTTATCCCACTTATGCTTGGCGATAAAATTTATCAGCATTTCAAGGACTTAAAAAACACCTGGGACCCACAGCACATTTTCAATCCCAACAAAATTGTGGATACCCCGCCCATGAACAGCAGCCTGCGCTTTTCGCCGGGACAAAAAACCAGTGAAATTGAAACGGTATTCGATTTTTCGAATGTAGGAGGAATTTTACGGGCAGCCGAAAAATGCAACGGATCGGGCGATTGCCGTAAATCGGAAATCATTGGCGGAACAATGTGCCCGTCGTACATGGCCACCCGCGACGAGAACAACGTAACACGCGCCAGGGCAAATATACTGCGCGAATTTCTTACACAATCGGATAAGAAAAACCCTTTCGACCATCAGGAAATTTATGAGATTATGGATTTGTGCCTCTCGTGCAAAGCCTGTAAATCGGAATGCCCGTCGAATGTTGATGTAACAAAACTCAAAGCTGAATTTCTCCAGCACTACTACGACAGCAATGGCATTCCGCTACGGTCGCGATTGATTGCTTATCTTCCACGATTAAACAAATTGGCAACTGTTTTTCCGCAGATCAGTAATTTTATAATGAACCGGGCCTGGCTGAAAAATATGCTGGGCTTTGAAAAATCGCGCGAATTTCCATTACTTTATAAAACTACGCTTTCGAAATGGGAAAGGAGAAACAAGGAAAATCATGAGACCAAAAACGGAAAAGTTTATCTTTTCAACGATGAGTTCACAAATTTCAACGATACTGCTATTGGTATAAAAAACATCCTGCTTTTATCGAAATTAGGATACGAAGTAATTATCCCGAAGCATTTGGAATCGGGGCGTACATTTTTATCGAAAGGCTTGTTGCGCACGGCAAAAAAGATTGCCCGTAAAAATGTGTTAATGTTAAAAGATATTATTTCGGACGAAACTCCTCTGGTTGGGATCGAACCTTCAGCCATCCTTTCGTTCCGCGACGAATATCCCGAACTGGTTGGGAATGACCTGAGAAATGCAGCAGAAAAGTTATCAGAGAATACTTTTATGATTGATGAATTTCTTGTACGCGAAATAGAAAAAGGGAAAATCTCAAGGGAACAATTTTCATCCGAAGAAAAAAAAATAAAACTGCACGGGCATTGCCAGCAAAAGGCAGTAGCCTCTACTGAAGCAACAAAAAAGCTGCTTTCGTTTCCCGAAAATCATTCGGTCGAAGAAATCCCATCGGGTTGTTGTGGCATGGCCGGTGCGTTTGGTTACGAAAAAGAGCATTTCGAGGTATCGAAAAAAATCGGGGAGTTGGTTTTATTTCCGGCTGTTAGGGAAACACCGGCAGAAACAATAATAGTTGCGCCCGGCACAAGTTGCCGCCATCAGATAAAAGATGGAACGCAGCGCAAAGCTTTGCACCCGGTTGAAGTTTTGTACGGGGCATTGAAATAAAACTATTTTTTAAATTTCGATTCCGATTAATTCCAAAAAATATGAATCAAATAATTTATAAGATGAAAAAGCAATTGTATTTTTTATGTGTCCTTTTAGTTTCTGCAATTTCGGTAATTGCACAGGATGCCCCTTTATGGATGCGCTATCCGGCCATTTCGCCCGATGGCAAAACTATTGTGTTTAGCTTTGGTGGCGATTTGTACACAGTGCCATCATCGGGCGGCGAAGCCAGGATACTGACTATCCATAGTGCTTATGACTATATGCCGGTTTGGTCGAAAGATGGACAGAGCATTGCCTTTGCATCGAACCGGTATGGGAATTTCGATGTGTTCCTGATCCCTGCCACAGGTGGAAAAACCACACGGGTTACATATCATTCGGCATCGGATTACCCTACCGATTTTACCCCCGATAGCAAGCAGGTAATTTTTACTTCGTCGCGATTAGATGCTGCCGGCAACCAGCAATTTCCTTCGCGAGCTTTGTCCGAACTTTACCAGGTGTCGGTCGCGGGTGGCCGTGTAAAGCAAATACTTACCACGCCGGCCATAGCAGCCAGGTTCAATAAGGATGGCACAAAGTTGGTTTTTCAAGACTGGAAAGGATATGAGAGTAGTTGGCGAAAGCATCATACCTCGTCGGTTACACGCGATATATGGATGTGTGATTTATCATCAAAAGAATACAGAAAGATTAGTTCGTTCGATGGTGAAGAACTTAATCCGGTTTTTTCTTTAAACGAAAATGAGATTTTTTATCTATCAGAGGAAAAAGGAAGTTTCAATATTTTTAAAATGAATATTGATAATCCTTCAGAAAAAAATCAGGTAACAACTTTCGAAAAACACCCGGTACGTTTTCTTTCTGCCAGCAATGCCGATGTTTTGTGCTTTGGGTTCGATGGTGAAATTTACACAATGCCCACTGGTGGCGAACCTCAAAAAGTGAATGTTTCAATGTCGATGGAAGACCGTTTCAATATTGAAAAAATTATCCCCATAAAAGGAAGCATCCGCGACATGGCTGTTTCGCCCAACGGAAAAGAAGTGGCCGTGATTGTGCGGGGCGAAGTGTTTGTGTCGAGCATAAAAGAAGGCACAAGCAAACGGATTACCAATACCCCCGAACAGGAACGAGGCCTCAAATTCAGCCCCGACGGTCGTTCGCTGTTATATGCCGCCGAGCGCAACGGAAGCTGGAATCTTTATCAATCATCGCTGGGGCGCGAAGAAGAAAAATACTTTTTCAATTCAACATTACTGAAAGAGGAAACGATACTGGCCACCAACAAAGAAACCTTCCAGCCCGCCTACTCGCCCGATGGAAAAGAGCTTGCTTTTCTCGAAGAAAGGACTGCCCTGAAAGTCATTAACTTAAAAAGCAAAAAGGTAAGGGAAATTGTAAGTGGCGACAAGAATTATTCTTATGCCGATGGCGATCAATATTATACCTGGTCGCCCGACAGCAAGTGGTTTTTGGTAAATTTTTTACCTGCCAAACGTTGGGTCGACGAGGTTGGGTTGGTAAGTGCCGAAGGTGGCAAAGAAATTATCAACCTAACGCAAAGTGGTTTTGGCGATTATAGCCCGAAATGGGGAATGAAAGGCGAAATGATGTATTGGGAATCGGACCGCGATGGAAAGAAAAACCGTGGTGGCTGGGGCTCGCAACTTGATGTGTATGGCATGTTCCTTACGCAGGATGCCTGGGACAAATTTACTATGCCCAAAGAAGAATACGATTTGATGAAGGAGGAGGAAAAGGAGAAAGAAGATGATGGAAAGGATAAAAAATCAGATAAAAAAGACAAGAAAAAGAAGGATAAAATAAAGCCGCTGGTTTTTGATTTAGATGATATTGAAAACCGGAAGGTAAGGCTAACGATCCATTCTTCGGGTTTGTCGGATGCTTTGGTTTCGGGCGATGGCGAGAAGCTTTACTACTTGGCAAAAACCGAAAAGGGCTACGATTTGTGGCAAACCGGACTGAAATCGAAAGAAACAAAAATACTTTGCAAGGGCGTGAGCAAAGGAAGGGCAAAGTTGGTTGCAGATAAAAATTGGAAAAACCTTTTCGTGCTTGCCGATGGAAAAATATCGAAAATAGAACTCGACAAAGCCACAAAAAAAGATATAAGCATTAATGCTGAAATGATACTTAACGAGGAACTGGAGCGGGCTTATTTATATGAGCATATATGGCGGCAGGTAAAAAAGAAATTCTATGTCGAGGATTTGCACAATGTTGATTGGGACAACTTGAAAAAGGAATACGCGCGGTTTCTCCCGTACATCAGCAACAATTACGATTATGCCGAAATGTTGAGCGAACTGTTGGGCGA
>JAYENH010000041.1:0-5974 GCA_034721995.1 Bacteroidota bacterium | reverse complement strand
GCCCTGTTTCTGGCAAGGTTAAATTTTAAGATTGATATTTTATTGTTGCAAGAGTTGGCTTCATCCTCCGAAGTTGGGTTTTATTCGCTTGGCTCAAACATTGCCGAGAAGTGGCAATCGCCTTTTGCCGTTGGAGCCGTTATCCTGGCCAGCAGCGCAAATGCTAAAGACCAGTCGAAGGTAAACCGCGATGTGGCCCGGCTTTTCCGTATGACATTTTTATTTGCCATAATTGTTTCCATCGCGATTTTTGTATCAGCACCTCTTCTTGTCCCAATAATTTACACTGATGCCTTTACTCCCAGTGTGCCAATTGTTCAGTATATTTTGCCTGCTATTGTTTGGTTGATTTCTTCAAAATTATTGGCCAGCCGGATTGCAGGCTTAAAAAAAACGCAATACCTGATTTTCATCCATGTGCCAAGTCTCATTGTCAATGTGGTACTTAACATTTTGCTTATTCCCGATTATGGTGCAATGGGTGCAGTATTTGCAACCAATATCAGTTATTTCCTGAGTTTTATCGGTACATGTATAGTACATAGCCGGGTAAGCGGTACATCAATATTCGATTTGTTCAGGTTTAATAAAGATGATTTTAAATTTGGCAAACTATTGAAAACCAAAAGAAACAAGAAAAGAAATGGAATGAAAGAAGAAGAATTTGAGGAAGAGTAAATTACTCATTCAATCTGCCCCAAATCATATCTTTCAGTTGCTTAATGCCTTGTCCGGTAATCGAGGAAATAAAAATGTATGGCATGTCGGGCAGGTCCTGTTCGATTTCTTCAATCAGTTCCTGGTCTAACATATCTGATTTTGAAATAGCAAGAAGCCTGTTTTTGTCTAATAACTCGGGATTGAATTGTTCAAGCTCGTTTACAAGAATTTTATATTCCTTATGGATATTATCTGCATCGGCAGGAACCATAAACAGAAGCATTGAGTTGCGTTCGATATGCCTGAGAAAACGCAGCCCCAGTCCTTTTCCCAGATGTGCACCTTCGATAATCCCGGGTATGTCGGCCATGATAAATGACTTGTGGTCGTGATACGAAACAATACCCAAATTAGGGACGAGAGTTGTGAAATGATACTCGGCAATTTTAGGTTTGGCTGCCGAAACCACCGAAAGCAAAGTCGATTTTCCTGCCGAAGGAAACCCAACCAATCCAACATCGGCAAGTACCTTAAGTTCTAAAATCAGCCATGCCTCAATGCCTTCTTCGCCGGGCTGTGCAAAGCGTGGTGTTTGATTGGTCGACGATTTAAAATTCGTATTTCCAAGTCCGCCACGGCCACCTTTTAGTAAGACTTTTTCTTCACCGTTGCCAGTTATTTCGAAAAGTGTTTTACCTGTCTCAAAATCCTTTGCTATTGTGCCAAGTGGCACATCAACAATCACATCTTTGCCTTGCGATCCTGTTTTATTATTGCCAATTCCGTTACTTCCGTTTTCGGCCCGGATATGTTTTCGATATTTTAAATGCAATAATGTCCATAATTGCTTATTGCCACGCAAAATGATGTGTGCACCACGACCTCCATCGCCACCATCAGGGCCACCTTTAATTGTACGATTGTCGCGATGCAGATGAACAGAACCTGCTCCACCTTTACCCGAGAGACAATACAATTTCACATAATCTACAAAATTCTTATCTGACATGTTTAAATACGCTTTCAATTTGTTTCGACAAGCGATCGAAAACCTCTTCCGTGTTTCCCAAGCCATCTACAGTAGCACATTTATTTTGTTTCAGGTAATAGTCGGCAACAGGGCTTGTTTTGTTTTCAAATTCCTCTAACCTGTCGATAATAATCTCTGTACTTAGATCGTATTTCCTGGCACTTTCAGTTTTTCCACGAGAAGTTAACCGCTTTAACAATTCAAGGGTCGAAACATTAATATTTATCATCACTGAAACCGAGGAGTTCATTTTTTGCAATAGGCCGTCGAGGATATATGCCTGCACATAAGTTCGTGGAAAACCCTTAAAAATAAATCCGCTTGCATCGTAATTCTGGTTCATAGTTTGCTCAATCAGGCGAATGGCAATTTCGTCGGGTACAATAGCCCCTTTTTCCATAAATGGCGCAGCCTCTCTACCTATTTTTGTTCCATTCGCTAACTCACGACGTAACATCGCCCCCGTTGAGATGTAGACCAGATTATGTTTCTTTGCAAGCAACTGTCCCTGTGTACCTTTTCCGGCTCCCGGAGGACCAAATAGTACAATATTCATCCAAACTTTTTTCAGCGAGGTTTCAATCGAAGCAACAAGTTTTTGGTAAATATCTTCAACTTTTCCCAGTCCATCAATAGAATGAAAAAGCCCTTTGTCTTTATAAAAACCTGCCACACGTGCTGTTTTGGTTTCGTATTCCCTTAATCGGACATTTATCACTTCCTCGGTGTCGTCTTTTCGATTTTCGATTTTTGCACGATCGAGCAAACGTTTTTTAAGTACATCAGTTGGTACTTCGAGGCTCAACATACATGTAAGCGAAGTATTCAGTTTAAACAACAATCCTTCGAGAATGTAGGCCTGTACAAAAGTACGGGGGAAACCATCGAAAAGGAAACCACCTGCGTTGGTGTTGCCAACAATTATCTTTTCGATAATACGAACAATGATTTCATCGTCGACAAGTCCTCCTTTTTCGATTACATTTTTGGCTTTTTGTCCAATGCTTGTACCTTCTTCAATTTCGGCACGAAGAATATCGCCCGTCGAAATGTATACAAGGTTGTATTTTTCGATAAGCAATTTCGATTGTGTTCCCTTTCCCGCTCCCGGTGGGCCAAATAAAGCAATGTTTAGCATAGTTGTGATGTTAAATAGTTAAATGTTGAATTGTTCAGTATCATCATATTTCTTGTTGAAATCGGAAATTTGACATTCAACAGTATTATATATTTTATTTGTTTTTTCTTCTGATTTCATTTCATTTCTGATTTTTTATAGAAGACCAAAGTTCCATTTTCAAACTTTCATCTTCCAACTCCCAACCTTCCATCTTTACTCTACAACCGTATAAATATCCTCCAGGTTTCGTCCAAAACCATTGTAATCCAAACCATAACCAACAATAAAATTATTAGGGATTTCCATACCGACATAATCAATCGGAATATCTTTTTGGAAAGCTTCGGGTTTAAAAAGGAAAGTAGCAATTTTTATGCTGGCCGGCTCATAACCGATAAGTTGCCTGATAATATTATCAAGAGTATGCCCGGTGTCAACAATATCTTCCAAAATAACCACTGTTTTCCCCTTTATGTCTTCGTTAATCCCAATCAGCCGCTTTACATTTCCCGAACTCATAGTACCCTGGTACGATGCTACTTTTAGGAAAGTAATCTGGCAATCGAGCGTAATTTTTTTAAAAAGATCGGAAGCAAACATAAAAGCTCCATTTAAAATCCCCATGAAAATCACATCCTGTCCTTTCAAATCAGAATTTATCCGATTGGCCATTATCAATATTTTCTCCTGAATATCAGTCGATTTAATTGACACTTCAAATTCTTTATCTAAAATTTTTACACGTTGCATTTATAAGTATTTTTAGTATTTCAAATATATTGCGAAAATAGTAATTTTATTGTTGATTATTGATTTGTGATTATTGAAACCGTTCCACAGCAATTTGTCTCTTGCAAAATTGAAAACATTCAAATTTGAACAACCTCGACTGAAAACGAAATTAAAATATCAACAAAAAATCTAAATTATTCAAATATCTTTGGGAGTTGAAAACATAGTCTAACATATAAAAACAAAAACATGAAACCACTTGTAAGCGTAATTATGGGCAGCACATCGGATTGGCCGATAATGGAAAAGACTGCCAAGCAATTGAACGATTTTAAAATTCCTTTTGAAATCAATGCTTTGTCGGCGCACCGTACACCCGAAAAAGTCGAAGAATTTGCAAAAAATGCCGAGGCTCGCGGAATTAAAGTAATAATTGCTGCTGCCGGAATGGCTGCACATTTGCCGGGAGTTATTGCCTCAATGACCCCACTGCCAATAATCGGTGTCCCGATAAAATCTTCGCTGGAAGGTATGGACGCAATACTTGCCATTCTACAAATGCCCCCCGGAATACCTGTTGCAACTGTCGCACTGAACGGGGCACAAAATGCCGCCATCCTTGCAGCCCAAATCCTGGCTAATGGCGATGCCGAAATTGCCGGACGTGTAAAAGATTTCAAAGAAACCCTGAAAGGGAAAATCATAAAAGCTAACAAAGAGTTGGCAGAGAAGTCGTTTGATTTCAAAACTAATTAGTCAAATGTCGAAGCAAAGCGTAAATCCCGATAGCGAAACGTATCGTGAGTTGAGTAGTCAATTGGGCGATTTGTCGACTTGTTGAATAGTTTATTGGTTTTAGCTATTTATTTGTTTTGGACAACTAATTAATCAATCATGCAAAATAAGTTCGTGTTAATCAAATAATCAGCGTAAATCAGCGTAATTTGCGGGAATAAAACATAACACATGAAAAAAGTATTTGTAAGCATAATAATCCTGATAGCAGGTTTTTCTGCTGATGCCGGCAACGAGAATTACCCGGTTGGGGCAAGACAGGCTGCTATGGCCAACTCAAGTGTAATGCAAGCAGATTTATGGTCGCTATGGCATAACCAGGCTGGGCTTGCTTTTTTAAACAAAACAACTTTTGGTGTTCATTACGAAAACAGGTTCATTATTAATGAGTATGGATACCAGGCATTTGGGCTTGCGGTTCCATCGAAATATGGCACAGTGGGAATATCAATTTCATATTTTGGCTATAAGCTTTATAATGAAAAGAAATTTGGCCTGGCTTATTCACGTGCCTTTGGCGACAAGTTTTCTTTTGGTTTGCAAATCGATTACCTGCACACTCATATCGATCAGGAATATGGCAACCAGGGAGTAGCAGTTTTCGAAGCGGGTGTTATGGCCGAAGTTATTGATAATTTGTTTATTGGCGCCCATGTTTACAATCCTACCCAATCGAAGCTTGCTATTTACGAAGAAGAAAGGATACCAACTGTATATCGTTTTGGGCTGGGATATTCAATACTGGAAAAAGCTTTTATTTCGCTTGAATACGAAAAAGATATCGACTTTGAAACCCGTTTTAAAGCAGGACTGGAATATAATGTTGTAAAAAACTTTTACCTGCGAACCGGAATAAAAACCAAGCCATTCGAAAATGCTTTCGGCTTGGGTTATGTGTTTGATAACATTCATGCCGATATTGCTTTTACAAATCACGAAATACTTGGGCTTACACCACACTTCTCGATGCTGTACACTTTTTAACCTTGATTATTCATGATTTTTGTTGATGAAAAAATTCATTTATATACTGTACCTATCTTGCTTGCCGGTTTTAATATATGCACAAACCGGCGAGGAGCTAATCTCTTTTTCGGTTGAGGAAATTTACGAGCAGTTGGCCTCGGAAGCCGATGAAGATGTTGACCTTACTGTTTTATTGGAAGATTTATATTTCCTTTCGGAGAACCCCATCAACCTTAATGGGGCCACGCGCAGTCAATTGCAAAAACTGCCATTTCTAAATCAGGTGCAGATTCAGGAATTACTTGATTATCCAGGATTATTCGGGCAGTTTCTTTCAATATATGAGTTGGGCCTTCTACAAAGTTTCGATAAAATGAGTATCCAAAGGCTTCTGCCATTTGTAACTTTAAGCAAAATCAAAAAGGAGTACAAACTAAGTATCCCATCAGTGTTTCATTTCGGGAGGCATCAGCTATTGTTGCGCTACCAACAGGTAATTGAAGAGCAGGAAGGCTATCTGCCAATCAGTGATTCGTTGTTGGGGCAATCGCCAAACTCGCGCTATTTGGGAAGTGCGCCAAAGTTGTATGCGCGTTATAGGTTTCGCTATCACGATAATGTTTCGTTTGGTTTCACCGGCATCTTTCTCTCCGGTAAAACCAAACGAAACA
>JAYENH010000040.1:0-5980 GCA_034721995.1 Bacteroidota bacterium | reverse complement strand
TGCTATTAAGCAAGCACTTCATTTTTCGCAACAGCCTAACACCTTCCTCCTTATAGAGGACGATAGCATAAACGGCGAACTAATTGAAGCCTATTTGCTTGGATATGCCAAAACTATTATTGTTAAAAATGGGGTAGAAGCATTAAGGATAATTGAGGAATTCCATAAGGAAAACAAACTATTCGATGGTTTTCTTGTTGATATTAACCTGCCGCAAGAATGGGATGGGATAAGTCTGAGAAATGAAATAATAAGACGTTGGCATGATTATTCGAGAATTCCTTTTATTGCGCAAACGGCTTATGCCATGAGTGGTGACAGGAAAAAATTTATTGATGCCGGTTTTGATGATTACATAGCAAAGCCAATAATTAAAAAGACCTTAATTGCTACTATTGATAGTGTGTTAAAGAAAAAATTCCAATACCAATAAAAAATCGGGGAAAGTACAAGAAATGCAAAACAACAATTCTGCAGATACCAAAAAAAATAATGATAAAGTATTAGAAGGTCTCGAAAAACAATTCTCGTCGCTTTTTAGGGAAATAGATTTATTGAAGAAAACCAATCAACTTAAAACCGATTTTTTATCAAATATCAGCCACGAATTGCGTACACCATTAAACGGAATTATTGGTTTTTCCGAATTATTGGAATACGATCTTTTCTCGAAAGGTGATAATACAGGATACGAATATGCATCGAATATAAGGGTAAGTGCCAGAAGGCTGCTCCACCTGCTAAATAATATTATAGACTATAACAGGCTCGATACCGAGGAGCTAATACTCTTGATTGAAGCGTGTTCGATAAAGCTAGCAGTAAACCGTGGGTTAAAAGACCTTATACACGAAGCCGAACACAAAAATTTGAAACTAAATATTAACATAAGTGATGAATGTATTGTGTCGGCTGATAAAAAAAGTCTTCATAGGATTGTATTGGATATAATCGAAAATGCAATAAAGTTTACTTCAGAAGGAAGTATCGATATTAAAAGTGGATATGACCAGACTTCGAATATGATTTGTCTTGAGATAAGTGATACGGGAGTTGGCATCGACGAGAAATATCTGCCAAATATTTTCACTCCTTACAGCCAGGAAAGTACCGGGCCAACACGGTCATATCAGGGGGCAGGGCTAAGCTTACCCTTGGCAAAAAGGCTTATCCGGTCGATGAAAGGTGATATTTCTATTGAATCGAGAAAAAAAACAGGAACAACAGTTAAGATATTCTTTGAACCGGCAGAAGAGTTGCCACGCAAAAATATTATAGCGGAAAACACAGAAGCTTTTGAACCCATAGTGGGGCAAAGAATACTTATTGTTGAAGACGATCCAATAAATCAGCAATTATTATTAGAATTTCTCAAATCGAAAGCTATTTTGGTAATTGCCGGTAATGCCGACCAATGTCTTAAAATTATTGATGAAAACAGAGAGCGGGGCGAGTTTTTCGATCTCTTTCTTTTCGATATAAATATTCCGGGCCCTTATAATGGTATCGACTTAATGCTTGAAATACGGAAAAGAATGCCAAGATATAAAAATGTGCCCTTTATTGCACAAACAGCTTATGCTTTAGACAAAGATGAATCGCAATTAATTAGTTATGGTTTCGATGGCTACTTGCCAAAGCCTATTAATAAAACCAATCTGTTAAATATAGTTTCGTCGCATCTAAGAACTGGAAATTAGAACTATCAAAGTATGTATTACAAGTTCCCCATATTACCCTGTTTTTATTTTTACGATTGATATAGGACAGTTGAAATGGAGTATTGGAAGCTTTAGCCATTTACCACGCATTACTCCAACACTTATGGCAAGCCCCCTGATGCCTTCATTTATCTTAAAGAATGGAAATATAGTTGTACCCATTTAACCCAAAAAATATATTATGGTTCCAATTTATGATGAATAGAATTTTATTATTAGTTTTATCGCTGAAAAAACAGCATCAATTCACATTTTTTGTGAGATATTAATCATACCTCATAATTAGTTAAAACAGGAATAAGGAAAAGAGTTAATTGAGAAATAAAACATTCTACATATTATTAATATTTTATTTGTTTATTCTAAAAACAAATGCACAAAACAATATAGATAGCTCCATAATTGTTTTAGAAAACAAATTGCCCAAAATCGAAAATGTTGCCAACAAAATTATCACAATAAATGAGTTATCAGTACTTTATAGACAGGTGTCGGCAAACAAAGCTTTAGAATATTCTAAATTGGCACTTGAAAAGAGTCTTACAGCGAAAAATCCTTTCTGGACATCTGAGTCGTATAGGAATATAGGATGGGCAGAGTTTATGCTTGGGCGAAATTCCTTTGCCAGAAAAAATTTTGAATTGGCTTACAAAAACGATAAAAAGAGCAATAATATATCAAGCGAGATAAAAACTCATATAACCATAGGCGATTTCTATGTTCAGATTAAAAAAATCGATAAAGCTATTAATTCTTATTACGATGCTTTAAGATTGTTAGAAATGCAAGGGGCCAAATCAAAAGCCAGCCAACTTCATATAAAGTTGGGCAGTACATATTTTAAGATTGGTGATAGTTCTAAATGCCTTGAATATTACATAAAATCGCGTTCGTATTTTGAAATAGAGAAAGATACTTTGGAACTTGGCTCTATAAACAATAAAATTGGAATAGTATATAAAAAGCTGAAACAACCCGATAAAGCAATCGCATACTTTACAAAATCAATTAATTTATTTCGGGCAATAAAAGCCGATAATTACGAATTCGATCCTTTATTAAATATTGGAAGTATTTATCTTACTGAAGGAAAATACGATCTTTCCCGACATGTGTTTGTCGAATTACATGAAAAACAAAAGATTACAGGAAATAGCAAGAACAATTCTATAATCTATCAAAAAATTGCGCAACTCGAAAATACTGTAGGAAACACTGAATTAGCTATTCAGTACCTTGATTCAGCATTACAAATTGAGAAAAAACAAGATGAAAAAGATCGGCAATGCCATATATTTTGCAGTTTAGGAAAATTGTATTTTAAGTTATCGCGTAATTCAAAGGCCATCGGGTATTTAAAACTCGCATCACAAAAGGCCCTGCAAACAAACGATAAACATAGTCTGGCTTTAATTTATTCCTTGTTTTCTGAAATATACGAAAGCAGCAACAACTTGAATAAGGCTTTGGAAAATAGTAAATTACATTCCATATACAAGGACTCGTTGGCTATGGATGAATTAGAAAACTCCAGACTATCGATGAAGGCGAATATTTTGATAGAAGAAAAACAACGCGAAAACGAATTGTTAAAAATCGACAATCGGGTAAAAGGGAGCAAAATAGAGCAAAGCAATGAAAGGATTTTCTACTTTATTATTTTGATAAGTATTATTATTCTGATTTTCATTGCTTCGTATTTGCTTTTTAAAGAAAAGATAAAATATGGAATAAAACTGCGGGCCCACAAAAAATTATACGAGGAAGTACTTAAAAAACATAAGATTACAGAAACAAAATACGAAGCAGTTGTTGAACAGAGTTATGACATTATATTTATCCAAAAGGATGACCGGATAATATTTGCAAATAAAAAAGCAATAATGATATCGGGGTATCCTGAGGACGAACTATATACTATCGACATAAATCGTTTTTTACACCCCGTTGATTTACAGAAATACCAAAAGCAAAACAAAAACCCGATGAAAGTTGGTGAATCCCGGACTTTCATTAGTCGGGTAATTGATAAATATGGAAATGTTTTTACTTTCGAAATCATTAGGAGAATGGTTGTAATGAGCAATGAGGAAGTAAAAATTGGTGTTGGGCGCGATTTAACTGAGCGTGTTGAAGCCGAGGAAGCATTACGAAAAAGTAACCAACGAAACAAAAACCTTATTGAAAATTCACCCTCAGGGATTCTGTATATTAATCAAAATGGCGATATAGTTGAAATAAATCCATCGGCAGGCAACATACTTGATTTTCCGAAAAACGATAGCGAGGAATCTAAGAAATATTATGACATCTTCCCTGATAATGACACGAAAATTACAAGTTATATCCGTAAATGTTTTGAAGATGGAATTGTGGTTATCGACGATTGTCAGTTTAAAAACCTGAAGAGCGAAGTAATGTACATGAGCTTTTCGCTGGCACCAATTAAAAATAAAAACGGGTCGGTACATTCCGTAATAATGAATTTTAACAATATTACCGACAAGAAAAAAGCTGAACAGGAACTTCGGATACTTGAAGAACGCTATGAGCTTGCATTTGAAGGAACTACGCTCGGCTTATGGGATTGGGAACTTGCATCGGGCAAAATGATTTTCAACGATCAGTTTTATTCGATTCTTGGATACAAACGCGGAGAGCTTGTTGAAAACAGGAACACTCTCGAACACTTGATATATTCCAACGACAGGTTTGTTGTTCAGGAAATACTCGATAAACACATCAATGACGACACAAGCAGCTATATTGCCGAATACCGGATTTTAACAAACAATGGTTATTGGAAGTGGGTAAGCGACCATGGCAAAGTTGTGCTCAGGAACGATAATGGCTACCCATTACGAATGGTTGGGACAATCAGGGATATTACAGCCCGTAAAAATGCTGAGGACAATTTGCTTCAATCCGAAAAGAAATACCGTTCGCTGATTGAAAATATGCAGGATGGGGTTTTCATAATCCGTGAAAGAAAACTGGTTTTTGTAAACCATGCACTTGCCTGGATTACAGGGTATAAAATTGATGAACTTTTAGGTTTGGATTATTCCAAATTGCTGAAAGAGCAAGACATTGCGATTATAGAAAGAAACCGCACAAAACTCCTGAATGAGAAAGATTCAAAAAATTCGTATGAAACCAGCATTCTACATAAAGATGGGAAAAGCGTTGTACAGATAAACCTCAGTATTGGAGTAATTGAATACGAGGGAAATAAAGCCATACATGGTACGGTAAAAGATATTACAGATAAAAAACGCGCCGAGAGGATATTGAAAAAGTCGGAAAAAAGCCTGCGCATGGCCAATGCTACAAAAGATAAGTTCTTTTCGATTATTGCCCACGACCTGAAAAACCCGTTTAATGCTATTATGGGTTTTGCCCATCTCTTAAATGAAGAATACAATAATTTTAGCGATGATGATAAAAAACGCTTTATCAAAAATATTTGGGAGGCATCGGAAAATACATACAAATTAGTCGAAAACCTGTTACAATGGTCAAGGGCACAAACTGGCAAAATGCCATTTCAAGCTATTAAGATAGACCTTAGTACAATCGTTAATGAAAATATTTCGATCCTATCGCCAAATGCCGAACGGAAGGGGGTGAAGTTGTTCTCTGAGATAAGTTTCAATTCCAATGTGCGAGGTGATGTAAACATGCTTACCACAGTAGTCCGCAATCTTTTATCAAATGCAATTAAGTTTACAAATTCGGGCGATAAGGTTGTTATTTCATGTAAGCGGAATAAGGATTATACCGAGATATGTGTTATGGACAACGGAATTGGTATCAGTGAAGAAAATCAGAAGAAACTTTTCCAATTTGGCGAGCAATACAAAACAGAAGGTACGGCCAATGAACGAGGTACCGGATTAGGGCTTATTTTATGCAAAGAATTTATTGATAGGCACAAAGGAAAATTATGGGTAGAGAGCGAGCCGGGCAAAGGCAGTAAATTCTGTTTCACAGTGCCAATATTTAGGGGCTAACCCTTACACTACAATTTATTGTGGTGATGTCCCAATCTATTTTTTCAATCATCAATCATCAATCATCAATCGTCAATCATCAATCGTCAATCGTCAATCGTCAATCGTCAATCATCAATCGTAAGCCATCGTAAGATAGTTCAATATTTTCGGGGAGTTGTTGGTTTATTTCATCGTGCAAACCCAATCCATGGCTGATATGGGTTAAGTATGCCTTTTCAGGTTTTAACTTTTGGATGATTTCAA
>JAYENH010000039.1:0-5990 GCA_034721995.1 Bacteroidota bacterium | reverse complement strand
GATCGTTTCATCTCCGGCAACAATATTTCAAAAGCTTTAGCGCATTGAAAAGTGATGGTCGAACAATCCCGATAGCGCAGCGTATCGGGATCGTTTCATCTTCGGCAACAATATTTCAAAAGCTTTAGCGCATTGAACTACGAAACAACAAACCTCGCGGTAAGACGGTTTTTCTGCTCAACAAAAATGTTTTTCAAATGGGTCAATTCATCAATGGCTTTGTTGTTATAATGACGGATGGTAATCAGACTTACTCCTGTGTTATATAAAACCTTAAAGTTGTCTTTTAATTCAAGGATCAAAGCAGGAAATTTTCTTTCATCGTAATCTACACAGGCTGAAAAACTAATGGCCGAAAATTCTGACAGGTTTACTTTTACGTGCAATTTTGCAAAAATGGCAAATATGTTACTCAGGTTTTCTTCGGCGATAAACGAAAAATCTTTGGGCGAAACAGAAATCAACACCTGCTTTTCCTTAATAATATAAACCGGTGGCAAAAAAACTTCTTCATCAAAATTATAGATTAAAGTCCCATCTGCCTCAGGATTTTCGAATGACTTAACTTTTAATGGAATGTTTTTATTCTGAAGTGGTTTAATAGTTTTTGGATGAATTATCTTCGCTCCAAAATAAGCCAGTTCAATAGCTTCATGAAAAGAAATTTTGTCGAGTTTTTCAACATTTTTATATTTGTGAGGATCGGCATTAAAAATCCCTGCCACATCTTTCCAGATTATAATTTCATTGGCATTTAGCACATAAGTAAGAATGGCGGCGGTAAAATCAGAACCTTCGCGCCCCAGTGTGGTTGTTGTATTATTATTAGTAGATCCAATAAAACCCTGAGTAATAAATAACCGTGATTTATTAAAATCAATCTTGGTATTAATTAATTTTGATGAAAGCTCCCAATTTACTTTTGCAGAACGGAATTCGTTGTCGGTTTTAATACAAGTCCTGATATCTAACCATTTGTTATCAATACCAATATCGTCAAAGTAGGCAGAAACAATTGAAGTTGAAATTAGCTCTCCAACTGAAACAATCTGATCGTATTCGAAATCGAAGTCAGGCGAAGGCTTTTTTTTAGTGTAATTTTTTAAGCCTGTAATTAAATTATTGAAACGAGAATAAATCTGATTTTCTTTATCAGGAAAAAGACCGTGTAATATTTTCAGGTGATTATTTTCCAATACACCGATCAATTCTGAAAAATTATTAGTCCCGGCAAAATAAGCTGCACAAATTTTTTCTAAGAGGTTTGTTGTTTTGTCCATAGCCGAAATTACAATTATCAGATTGCCGTTTTCTTTACTTATAATTTTATAAAGATTTTTAACCGAACCGGCAGATTTAACAGAAACACCTCCAAACTTGAATACTTTCATTTTTTTAAAATTTATCACAACGACACAAAAATAATCAAAACTCAAACTACAATTAATAAATTTTCAAGAAATTCTAAAATGCGATACTCCAACACACTAAACAACTTGAAAGATTGGAAATAGAAAGTTGATATTGTTTCCAAAAAACAATTAACTTTATGACCTCAAAAAAAACAAAATAATTAGGGATATGAAAGGATACAGGATAAAAACTCTCAACGAATTTGTCATCGAAAAGCAAGCTGAGTTTCCATTTGCAAAAGGAGAATTAACCCGATTATTGCATCATATTGGAATTGCATCAAAAATTGTCCATAAAAAAGTGAACAAAGCCGGGTTGGTTGATATTATTGGCGAAGCCGGTATTGTAAATGTGCAGGGCGAGGATCAGAAAAAACTTGATGTTTTTGCTGACAACCAGTTTATTTCGGCACTCCATGCCAGTGGAGAGTGCTGTGGAATCGGTTCGGAAGAAAACGAAGAAACAATAGCTTTCGATGATGAATTGTCGAAAGAAGGAAATTACATTTTTCTGATGGATCCACTTGATGGCTCCTCAAATATTGATGTAAATGTTTCGATAGGTACAATTTTTTCGATTTACAGGCGCATTAGCCCGCGCGGAACAACGCCAACCGAAGAGGATTTTCTGCAACCCGGGAATAAGCAAGTGGCAGCCGGATATATAATATATGGATCGTCAACAATGATGGTCTATACTACAGGTCGGGGTGTAAATGGTTTTACTTTGGATACGTCGATAGGCGAATTCTGTCTTTCGCACGAAAAAATACAAACTCCCCAAGATGGAAAGTTATATTCGTTGAACGAAGGGAATTATGTTCATTTTCCTGAAGGGGTAAAAAAATACATCAAATATTGTCAGGAAAAAGACAAAGCCACAAATCGCCCATATTCATCAAGATATATTGGTTCGCTGGTTGCTGATTTTCATCGGAACTTGCTTAAAGGCGGCATTTTTATTTATCCTGAAACTGCCAAATCTCCAAATGGAAAATTACGTCTGCTGTATGAATGTAACCCTATTGCCTTTCTTGCCGAGCGTGCCGGAGGAAAAGCTTCGGATGGCCATCAGCGGATATTAGATATAAAACCTACCGAGCTTCATCAACGTGTACCATTTTATATAGGCTCGAAAAATATGGTCGAAAAAGCTGAGGAATTTCTACGCGAAAGTTAAGAGGTTAAATTGCTGATTTTCGGCGTTAAATAAATCCGATTTTAATCATACTATGCCAAAATAGAATACATTGCTTTTTCCTGATGTGTTCTTTTTCTGCGGATGTGATTTGATTACTGATGATTATTCCAAATTTTTGCGGTAGTTAGGCGGCAGACAGGCCTTGACTTTTGAATTAATAGAGCTTACCTGATGCACTGAACTCGAAACCCCGGCATTTCAGAACCCAATTAAGTAAACAACAGCTACACTATATTACAATAAAAAAGGCAGGACACTTGCCCTACCTTATAAATTTCTTTGTTACTACTTACTCTCTAATAAAACTTCGACCTGTTGTCGATTACATTAGCCTTTTCTTTAATAGAGTTGTAAACATCATAATCAACTCTTTGTTGGGCGGCAGTCATTAATCTGCTTTTCTCAACTTCAGGGTTTAAATCAGTCTTCTCTGTTTTTGCACTTACCTGAATTACAAAAACTGCGTTGGCTCCTTCAATAGCACTTGAGATTTTATCTTGTTCCGAGGCAATTGCGGTGGCTATTACTTTGTGTTCAGCTCCGTACCCTGGAAGTTGAAAAGATGCAAAACTAATAGCTTCGGCCTGCTCAACTTTTATTCCATATTCTTGTCCTATTTCGACAATAGATTTTCCGCCACTTACAGAGTTGTTAAATTTTTCTGCAAATAATTCGCCTTTCTTCTGTTGTTTAACAGCAAGTTCTATTTCGGGGCGTTTTTGTTCTAAAGGAGCAAGTCCCTTTTCTTTTGCATCAGTAACAATGGCAACAACATAGCGTGTGCCAAATTCAAATACCTCGTTGCTAACACTACCTTTTTCTGTTTCAAAAGCCCAGCGTACAATTTCGCGAGGGTTCTCAAGACCACCAACCTGCTTTTGGTTTATAGTAACTGTTGCCACACGCTTATTTAGGTTTTGTTCGGTAATTGCCGCATTAAATTGTTCCTCGTTGCGATTGTTGCCTGCAAACTCACTTGCTTTTAAATAAAAACCCTGGAATGTTTTTGAACTCGGAACAACTTCACGTTGAACTATTGCAACCTGAACTTTTTTTACTTCCTCTCCGCGGCCTGTAACTTTAATAAGATGGCTTCCAAATTGCGAATCAATAATTACAAGGTCTCCAACTACTCCATTAAAACAAGCATCGTTGAAAGGTGCTACCATTGCTCCTTCCTCGAACCAGCCCAAATCGCCGCCAGCCTGTGCCGAACCATCTACAGAGTTTGTTTTAGCAAGTTCTGCAAAATCGACACCTTCTTCAACCAATGTTTTTAAACTATCGAGCAAGGCCCTTGCATTATCATATTGTGTTTGGTCTTGTTCGTATTTAATGAGAATATGGCTTGCCTTAACAGAATCTGGCAAGTAGTTAATTGCATGAAGTTTGGCAAGTTTATAAGTCATATTTTCGAAATATGGCCCAAAAACATATCCTGAATCAGCAGCAAACATTAATGAGTCGATACGTTCAGGTAATTCTCCCTTTTTGTAATTTTTCTGATCAATTGAAACATCACTATTAAAATTGACAAACTGAACATTATTTTCTGCTTCACTAAAATCTTTTACAATATTATGAATCCATTTATTGGCCATCTCATTGTCTGCGGGTGATGCAATAACATCCCAGGCAACATAAGCTAAACCCCGCGATGCTTCTTGTTTGTAATTATTTTTGTGTTCGTCGTAATAATTCTGGATATCCCCTTCTGAAACAATAACTAAACTATCGCTTATTTCAGAGTATTTTTTCGCAACAAAACTAAAGTTTACTTCAGGATTTTTTTCCTGAGCAGCCATTTCGCCCTGGAGTTTTGTTACAAATACACCTTTCTTTACCAGATTGTTATATTTTACTAATTTCTTTTTTCTAATTACCTCTTTTTCGAGATAAATCAAAATAGGCTTTTGTTCTTTAAATTCGCCATCAATATTTTTGATGAAATTCTGAATAGCCTGTGTGTTCACTTCTTTGGTGTCGGGATTTCCAAAAACCTGTTGAACAATAGGATGAATGTTTTCGCCAACAAACATATCTTTTAACTCGCCATTTGAAATGCCGATACCCAATTCCTGATAGTCGTTTTCTAAAACTGCCGATTGGATAATATCGTTCCATGTTTGTTCCTGAAGGCTTTCAATCGTCTGTTCGTCTAAATTATCACCTCCACGTAAAAGTTGAATTGCTTCGATTGCCTCGTTAAGTTTTTGCTGATAAAATTGAACAGGTATCGACTGGTCATCAACATTCGCTATCTCGAAAGATGAATCAGAAAACAACGAACTGCTATTGCTATTTAATATATCACCAAGCACGAAAGCTAACAATGCAATACCAATTATAACTACGATCAATCCACCTCTATTTCTTATCTTTTGTAATGTTGCCATGAATAAATTTCTAATAAATTATACTGTTTTTTTCAAGCCACGAATATATAAAAATTATATGTTCACAATATTTTATTTTTTCCTGAATAATACACATTTCACATAGCATTCACATAACTGATAATATGCACATTAACACGCATTGATTTTATGGGGATTTATTATTTTGCAATGATGGTAAGCTCAAAACGGCTTTGCGAAAGTTAAAGATGAAATTTGAAATTGAAAAATGAAAATTGTCCCCACCATGAAATTTGAAATAGGGAGAATAAAATAAGGTGTTTAACGACTCCCTGTTTGTTTTCATAAAAACACTATTTTGTCTTTGATCGTTTCCTTTTTTGTCGCTTAATTGCAACGAATTTAAACCTCAAATAGAATAGGATGATTATTGATCTTGATAACTGGCAGGAATTATATAGTACTATCAGGAAAAATAAGTTACGAACTTTCCTTACCGGTTTTGCTGTGTCGTGGGGTATTTTTATGTTGATATTTTTATTGGGTGCAGGAAAAGGTCTGGAAAATGGTGTTCGAGATCAATTTAAGGGCGATGCCATGAACAGGATGTGGATTGGAAGCGGAGAAACCAGTTTACCTTATAAGGGATTAAAAACAGGCCGGCAAATTACATTTCGCAACGACGATTACGATTTTCTTAAAACTAATATTCCTGGTGTCGATGAAGTAGCCGGAAAATTTAATCTATGGCGTAACAATACACTAAGTTATAAATCGAATTATGGAGCCTTCGATATCGCATGTGTTCATCCTGAATATAAATTAATTGAAGATTTAGAAGTTGAAAAAGGGCGTTTCCTTAACCAAAGCGATTTGTTGGCTTACCGAAAAGTTGGTGTTATTGGTATCAGGGTAAAGGAAGCACTTTTTAAAAATGCAGCCCCGATTGGCAAATATCTTCAGGTGGCCGGTGTGCCTTTTAAAATTGTTGGCTTGTTTTCCGATGAAGGTGGCGACCGC
>JAYENH010000038.1:0-6021 GCA_034721995.1 Bacteroidota bacterium | reverse complement strand
AGAGAAATGGCGATAGAAAAGCCAACTGGCTTACTTTATCGGTTGATGAAGAAAAAGAAAGAGCTTTCATCCAAAGAAAAAATGTAATCCCTAATTCGAAAAGTCCAATATATACAACTGCAAAAACACCATTAGCTTCAGGGATTTTAAATTCTGAAAAAAACAGAGTGCCAATGAGCAAATAAAAAAATCCGAAGAAAAAATTAAGAAAAAGTTTCTCGCTTTCGTTTCGTTTGTCTTTCATATTGAAAATCCAAAACAAAGCCCAGATTACAGAACTGCCAATGGCCAGCAAGTCGCCATACCAATCGGTAAATGTAAAATCTAATAACTTTCCTCTGGTGCCAATTACAATTACACCAATAAAACTTATCAAAATTGATAATAAGCTTTTCCAACTGATTTTCTGTTTCAGGATAACAACCGACAAAAGCACAAGAGAAATTGGCCACATATAATTTAGTGCCATAGCTTCCTGTGCGGGTAAAATGGTATATGCTTTCAGCAAAACAACATAATAAAGAAATGGGTTTAAAAATCCCAATCCGGCGGAATGGAGCAGGTCTTTTGATTTAAGCTTTGTTAGAAAGCCAAGATTGCCCTGGATTTTTAGGATTATGGTCAGGCAAATTACAGCAACAAACGAAGCCCCAGTCATCAACTGAAAAACATCAAGTTCGTTTAATGCCAGCGAAAAGGCCGTAGCAATTGTCGACCAAAAAGCCACTGCCAGAAGGGCATAAATGTATGCTTTGCTTTGGGTTTTCATCGGCAGGCAAAATAATATAAAGATGGCGAAAGGCAAAAATTCTCAGTCGGCAGTTGACAACTAACTGAACTCCGAACCCTGAACCCTTTTTTATTTTGATTGAATATAAATAATTGTTTAATTTGCAGCGAAAATGTGGAAAGATTTGTATTGATTGCAACCACAGAAAAAAAAGCTAAAGCAATGTTCATTGACTGCAATCAGAGCTTTCCGAGGTAAAACAAATTAATAAAATTATTGATATGAGTTTTTTATTTACATCAGAATCAGTTTCTGAGGGTCATCCCGACAAAGTATGTGATCAAATTTCAGATGCGCTTTTAGACGAATTTTTGCGCCATAACCCCGAATCGAAAGTGGCCTGCGAAACCTTTGTAACCACAGGCCTTGTTGTTTGTGGCGGAGAGGTTAAAACCACCGGATGGGTCGACCACGGCGGTGTGGCAAGAGAAACCATCAAACGAATTGGTTACACAAAAGCAGAATACAAGTTCGATGCCGGTTCATGTGGCATTATGTCGACCATACACGAGCAATCGGGCGATATAAACCAGGGCGTTGAGCGCGAAAAACCCGAAGACCAGGGAGCCGGCGATCAGGGAATGATGTTTGGTTATGCCTGCCACGAAATGGATAATTTTATGCCTATGCCGATTGAGCTGGCACACATTTTAGTTCAGGAACTGGCTGCTATACGCAAAAAAGGTAAAGAAATGACCTACCTACGCCCCGATTCAAAATCGCAAGTTACCGTTGAATTCGATGACAATGGAAAACCGAAAAGAATTGATACAATTGTTGTATCTACACAGCACGACGATTTCGACGAGGAAGGAAAAATGCTGCAACGCATTAAAACAGATGTAGAAAAAATCTTGATTCCAAGAATCCTGAAAATGTATCCTCACATTAAGCCATATTTTAACGACAAATTTACTTTGCTGGTAAATCCTACCGGGAAATTTGTTATTGGTGGCCCGCATGGCGATACCGGTTTAACCGGGCGCAAAATTATTGTTGACACTTATGGTGGTAGAGGGGCACATGGTGGTGGAGCTTTCTCGGGCAAAGATTCGTCGAAAGTTGACCGCTCGGCAGCTTATGCAACCCGCCACATTGCAAAAAACCTTGTTGCCGCCGGAATTGCCGATGAAGTACTTGTACAAGTAGCTTATGCAATTGGTGTGGCACAACCTGTTGGCCTGTATGTGAATACTTATGGCTCGACAAAAGCGAAAAACGAAAATGGCGATACTATGTTGGATGGTGAGATTGCTAAAAAATTAGAAGCAATTTTCGATATGAGACCTCATGCAATCATTAAACGCTTTGGTCTTAAAAATCCAATTTTTGTACAAACTGCAGCCTATGGACATTTTGGCCGCGATCATTACAAAAAAGAGGTTGAAGTTTTTTATCAGGACGAGGATACAATTTCCCGCACTGTTGATGGAGTAAAAAGATATTTTAAAAATGTTGAGTTTTTTGCATGGGAGAAACTCGATTATATTAAAAAATTGAAAGCCGAATTTAATATCTAATTCAGGGAGACATCTTTTTTACAGGCTATTGATAGTTCTCTTAAAAGCCAATTTGGCCACAAAGACACCAAGGCACGAAGAAGTACAAAGGACACACAACATGTGATTTACACTTAGTGAATTCTTTGAGCCTTAGAGCCTTTGTGGCAGGATAATCTTTTTGGAACATACCCTGCAATTAGAATTTATAAATGAAAATGGAAATAATTACAAAAATTACTGAGCTTCAGAAAAAAATTTCCCATATCCGCAAACAGGGAAACACTATTGGTTTTGTGCCAACTATGGGGGCCTTGCACCGGGGGCATATTTCTTTACTGGAAAAATCTATAAGTTGTGCCGACTATTCAGTGGTTAGTATTTTCGTAAATCCAACCCAGTTTAACAATCCCGATGATTTCGACAAATACCCCATAACATTCGATTCCGACAAAGACAAACTACTTGCTGCCGGATGCAATTGCTTATTTCTTCCCGATGTAAAAGAAATGTACCCCGAAAAGGACACTCGCATTTTCGATTTCGATGGAATAGACAAATTGATGGAGGGAGAGTTCCGCCCCGGACATTTCAATGGGGTTGCACAAATAGTAAGTAAGCTTTTCGATGCCGTGCAGCCCGACAAAGCCTTTTTTGGCCAAAAGGATTTCCAACAACTGTCCATCATAAAAAAGATGGTCGAAAAATATAACTTCACTGTAGAAATAATTGGCTGCCCGATTGTACGCGAACCCGATGGCCTGGCTATGAGTTCGCGCAACATGCGATTATCATCAGAAGAAAGGGAAAAGGCCTTGTTAATTTCTCAAACCCTTTTCATAGCTCAAAAAATGGCAACAAAACTTTCGGTTGAAGAACTTAAAAATTGGGTAGCCGAACAGTTTAAAAACGATCTTGTATACAAGTTTGAGTACTTTAATATTGTTGATGACATCAATCTAAAACCAATAAAAAGTTGGGACGAGGACAATAAAAAATTTGCTTGCATTGCCGTACATGTTGGGCCGGTGAGATTGATTGATAATGTGGAGTTTTTAATGGATTAGAATAAGCAAATATCAAACAAAAGAAATACTTTCAATTTTAAGAACATAATTCTATTTTTGTTTTTACGAATTTATACAAAATCATAAAAACAAAAAATAGTTATTATGAAAGATAAAAACGGAATGCAGAAATATGTAGACCAACTTATTGAAGACCTGGAAGAAATTGCAGCAAAGCCTCCTCCAATACCATATATCGAACCACCACCGGAAGTGGGATTAGACAGGGCAACAGCAGAGCTAGCATTAGTCCCGTTTAAGCCAATTGGTGAATGGGTAGGCATATCGCATGAAATTTTTCCGTCTGTGTTTAAACTTAGCGATGAGCAAGTTGAACAAATCAATAGGGCAATATTAAAAGTTTACGATAGCCTGAAACTTGAACTTGTCGATAAACCACAAGATCTTCCTGACGAATGGTTTTATGATGTCCTCACCGACTCATGGGATGAATATGTGCAGTACCTTCCGGAGACCGGTTTCGATTTGGAATTATGTTCTTATGATCCACAAACCTGTCCTTATGGAGATTTTTGTACATGCAGCGATGAAATTGATTTCGAGGAATTTGACGGATCCCCGCCCCAAAGACCAGAAGATATCGACGTTGATGAACTTCCTTTTTAGCCGGCCGCTTTGAATATGTAAACTTGAAAATGACTTTGTTAAAACTGGAGAAAAATTGTCATATACTTTTGAGGCAAATGCAATGGCAACAAATGGAACCGCCATAAAAGTCTTTAAGGACAATATTCATATTGGTTATATAAAGATTATTCACGATAGTATATTTTTCGACACAAAAGGATACAAACTAAACCTAAAAACCGGCAGCAAAAAAAATCAGATGAAGAATTAAAACTCTTTTTGTAAGCAAAAAGAATCCGCTTGCGGGAAATGAAATAGTAGCAAAAAGAAAAGGCTGCCGAAAATTCGACAGCCTTGCCCTTCAATTAACCTTTCCCCATCACAATTTAAACCATGAAGGTTTAAAGTGATATCTTTATTCTAAATTAAAAAGAACGTTTCATTTTTGATAGGTCAAATATACTACAAAGTTTATGTATGAACCAAATGTTTCTTCAAAAATTTAACAAAAATTTACAAAAAAAATATTTTACTTCATGTAATATGCAGATAATCACAACCTAATGCTTCAATATTTTTTGTTAATAATGTGAACTTTTTTAAGCCGTTTACAACAATTGCATAGTTCAAATACTCTTTTTGACCCGAAAATGACATTTACCAGTGTTGAAAGTCATTTATAAATTATAATTTTGAGGCTTTATTTTATTGATCCAAATTGAAAAGTAATAAAAGTATGAGAAAAGTTTTTTCCCTGCTGAGTATTATATTAATCTCGGCATTTTTATTTTTTGTGAACCAGTCTAATGCACAAATTAGTATTGGTGGCACACCCGAAAGTTTTAACTTAAAACTTGATGACAATATCGAAGTGAAGGATTTTCAGAAAATAGATATTGAGAAAGTAAGCTTGCAAGATGAAATTCGCGATACCGATGGAGAGCTTTATCGATATGGTGTTTCTATCAAAGCCGGATTTTCAATTAATTCTGTAGGCACCTGGACAAACCTAAGCAATGGCGATCGTATTTGGCGTTTGAAGTTACACGCCGAAGATGCACTTGCTATTGGAGTTTATTACGATGATTTTTGGCTTCCCACAGGAGGGGAGCTATATTTATATGGTGATAGCAAAGCGCAGGTAATTGGTGCCTTTACAAGTATTAATAATCCTCCGAGTGGAATATTTGCCAACGAATTGATTTATGGCGAAACCGTAATACTCGAATATTACGAACCTAAAGCTGTAAAAGGAGATGCAATAATCAACATTTCTGAAATTGCTTATGGATACCGTTCGGTATATGGCGATAATTTCGACAGGGGAGGTACGTATGGTTCATCAGAATCATGTGAGGTTGATGCAATCTGCTCAGAAGCAAATAACTGGCGCGATCAGCAAAGAGGTGTTGCCCGAATATCAATAAAAGAAGGTGCTACTTATGGATGGTGCACAGGGTCTTTAGTTAACAATACCGATACGGATTGTTTACCTTATTTTTTAACTGCTGACCACTGTGCCGGTTCTGCCAGTATGGAAGATTTGTTAGCATGGATTTTTTATTTTAATTACGAGCGCCAAAATTGTAATGACACGAACGAACCCGAACCGATTGCAAATACCATTACAGGTGCTGTGAAAAAAGCCCGAGGTAGTATGAGCAGTGGCTCCGACTTTTATTTAGTCTTGTTCAATAGTTATTTACCTTTAGAATATGATGTGTATTTTAATGGCTGGCGAACAGTAAACGCTTCATCGACAAGTGGGGTTGGGATACATCATCCTGCCGGAGATGTGAAAAAGATTTCGACTTACACAAATACTCTTACTAATTGGGGAAATACTCATTGGCGTGTTACGTGGTCGCCAACATCTTCTGGTGCCGGTGTTACCGAAGGAGGTTCGTCTGGTTCACCAATTTTTAATAACAACGGTTATATTGTAGGCACTCTTACAGGAGGCTTATCGGCATGTGTAACCGGTGGTGCCGGTCCTGGTACCGGCCCAAACCAACCCGATAAATATGGCAAATTTTCTTACTCGTGGCAAAGCAATGGTTCATCTGCGGCATATAGG
>JAYENH010000037.1:0-6021 GCA_034721995.1 Bacteroidota bacterium | reverse complement strand
CTTCGCATATTAAATATATCGACATAAACCTAAATATTTTTAACAGGATTAAATGTGAGGAATTCGACTCGGAGCTTAATGTAAATTATGAGCTGGATCTGATTTCTCATTACGAGAAACTCAAAAAAAACTATTCGACAAACACAAAACGTAATATTGCTAAGGCGAAAAAAAACAACATTAGTATTGTTAATGGGGTTACCAGTAATCAATTAATAAATCTTTTTAAAAACAATGTTGGCGATAGCAGAAATGCTTTTGGGGAAGCGCAATATGGCATTTTACGCAGACTAATTTCTATTGTCCTTCGTTCGCGCATTGGCGAAATTATTGGTGCTTACACAGCCGAAAACAATTTGTGTGCTGTCACTTTCTTTTTGCATTCAAACCAAAGGGGTATTTATCTTGTTTCTGCCTCTACGCCCGAAGGAATCGAAAAAAGGGCTATGTTTATGCTAATCGATACTTATATTCAAAATAATTCGGAACGCAATATGACCCTTGATTTTGAAGGATCGAACATCGAAAGCATTGCCAGATTTTTTAAAGGTTTTGGGGCCACTGCCTGCGAATATCAGAACCTTAAAATTAACCGTTTGCCCTGGCCGGTAAGATGGCTGAAAAAATAATTCGGAACTCGTATAAAACGCCAATAATTGCGTTTTTCTCAACTTTCAAGTATCACGCGCCTTGTTCCTGATGCTTTCTCAGACGACACTTTAAATTTTTCTTAGCCTTCTAAGATGCAATAATTAAAATATTCCTTTTACCGAAAAAATCAAATTTCTTCCGGCCGCTACAATGCCCGATGAATAAGGACGGTAGCGTTGATTGCTCAGGTTTTCTGCGCCGAAACCAAGCATGATATTGTTATGAAGTTGGTAACGCAATTTTACATTAATGGTATGCCATGACGGAGAATACGGCAGTCCTTCGGAATTGATGGCATAAATGTATGGCTTGCTGATTTCGGTAGGAGCCAGATTTTCGTAAGAAATACTGCCAGAGAAATTTATATAAAAATCTGCTTTAAACTTATCGCGGGTATAAGTTAAATGGCTTGTGCCAAAGGCCGGTGCAGCATGTCGCAATGGGGCATTACTACCGTCGTCCAGTTCTTCGATACCTTTTTGATAGTTGAAATATGATGTAAACCCAAAACCAAAAGGCAATATTGCTTCGATGTCGGCCTGACAGCCATAAACAAAAGCATGAGCAGAATTTTGAATTGCTTGTACCCGGCTCATTTCCCCGTTATATAAAATGCTATCCTGATTGTTAAGTGTGAAATTACGGCGTACCATTGCACTGTTCAGCAAGATAGAAAATATAGAAAAATCAATTTCAACCTTATCAGAGAATAATCGTGTAATACCTAATTCTGCATTGTAGGCATACTCAGGTTTCAGGTTTGGGTTGGGAACTACAACAGCACCATTGCCCGAATCGAACACCTTGCCCATGTCGTCGATGTTTGGGGCACGGAATGCAGTCGAAAGGTTCAGTTTAAATAACCACTGTTTTACAGGGCTGTAGTTGAGGCCAAAGCTGCCGGTTAGTGCATCATTTTTTAATCTTGCCCCGGTAAATGGGAAATGATAAAAGCTTGTGTCGAATTCAGAAGTTAAATCGATAAAATTATAGCGAAGGCCGGTTTGTAACGAAAATTGCTTATTTATTTTTCTCCAATACGAGAGATAAGCCGCAAACGAATTCCAACTTGATCCGTCGGGGTATCGCGATGGGGCAGGAGTTGTTTCTTTAGTTAAAATGTTTTCATCATTTCCTGTAGAGCCAACTTTGTTAAGCAAAATTTCGCCACCATAAAATATCCTTTGCTTGTCTTTAATCTTCTTCTCGAAATCAAGGTTTGCTGATATAACATCAACCTTTTCGTAGCGGTGATATAATTCCACATCCAGAAAATCCCTGTCGTGGCGGCTTTCCTCGAAATGCTGCTGGGCAATGAGAAGATTAAACTTATTATAAAAAATATTTTCTGATGATTGGGTAATATTCAAATTGTTCATTGCCCAAACCTGGGGGCCGTAAAACCATTGAGCAGAGCGGGGTAAACTATTTTCATACCGGATTAACCTATCGTAACGGGCATAATCGGAAGTTTTTGAATAATGGCTGGCAAAACTAAAATCCCAATTATTATTTGGCCTGAAACGAATTTTTTGCATCAGGTTGAGTTGCTGGTATGATGTAAATTTTTGAATTTGAGGATCCTCATTAATAAAAATGGAATCCTTCCCTTCAATCCGTTCTACATATTCTAACCTTAAATATTCATCCGGGCCATTACTCCCCATTTTAAGATTTCCGAAATCGGAAAAAGTAAAACTGCTAACAAAAGCCCATTTTTTGTATCCGAGCCTAAAATCTATATGACTGGTTTTTTCTGAACTTGCCGAAGCATACCGTGATACAACGTTCGATTTTATTAGTGGTTTTTCTCTTGTCGATAAAGTAGGTTTTAGGGTATAAAAATTCATTACGCCACCAACGGCATCGCTTCCATAAATTACCGAACCGGCACCAAAAATCACCTCGGTTTTGTTTACAGAAAAAGCATCGATAGAAATCACATTTTGCAGGTTGCCGCTGCGAAAAATCGCATTGTTCATACGAACGCCGTCAACAGTAATAAGTACACGGTTTGCAGCAAAGCCCCTAATCATTGGGCTTCCACCGCCATATTGACTTTTTTGGATAAAAACCCCTCCCGAAACACCCAGCAGATCGGCTGCTGTTTGAGGGTTTTGCAGACTAATCTGACCGGCATTAATCATTGCAATTTTATTGGGAACCTGCCTTTTGTCCTGTTCCCAGCCCGATGCCGAAATTACAATGTCTTTAATCAAAATGGGGCTTTCGGTTAAGTAAATTTTAAAATTGGCCTTTTTTAATTCGGAATAGCTTTTTACTTTTTTTTGATACGATGGATGTTGAAAGATGATTTCTTTGTGCCCTGTAAAATTTGAAAAATCAGCAGTGCCCTCCTCATTTGTTACTACCGAAATGCTATTGCAATAGATGAAAACATCGGGAACAGCCTGTAAGCTCACCTGGTCGAAAACCGTGATATTTTGACTTTTAACTACAATTATTGAAAATAGAAATATAATAACCAGAACAAACTTCTTCATTGTCTTTATTTATCAGGCCACAAAGATAGTAATCTGCTTTGTGTGTACGACAATTTTCCTAATCATCAGAAATGTTGATTATGTAAAAGTTGCTCCCCGAAATAAATTACTTATTTCCGCCTTTTAAAACCACCATCTTTTTTGTGCTTGAAAACCCGGTAGTTTTTAAATGATAGTAATAGCTTCCGGCCGATAGGTTTTTAGTCTGATATTTTATCCTGTGCAAACCGGCTTCTTTTGTTCCCGAAAAAACAAGATCGATCTTTTCGCCCAATAAATTCAGAATTGAAAACTCGACCCTTGTTGGTGCGGGCAGGTAAAAGCTAAATTCGGTCTGGTTGGTAAACGGGTTTGGCATATTTTGATAAAGCACAATGTTTTCGCCCGTAACCGATGAATAAAATAATTCTCCCACAATTGCAATTTTATCGGCTGTATAAATATCGTCCCCTTCACTCCAGTTTTCAATATCAATTATTTCTTCTTTACCATTATCGCGATGCCAAATTTTCAGGATGAATTTTTCTCCTTTTTGTAGCCCTGCGATATTTTCAGAATAAATATCATCGCCCCAAATTGCAATTGCTAAATTCCCACCGGAAAATACAGATGAACCGACAAGCAAACCCGATTGGCTGAAAACCCCAATTTCATCGCCAGTTTTTGGTTTATGTTGCCAGGTATTTATTGGAATGCCGAGGGTCATATTATTGCTGCCGGATTTTAATTTCTGAAAATGTACAGGTTCAATCCTGTTAAGCAAAGTTTTACTGTTTGCCGTTGTAATGGCAGGATACGAAAACGAAACCGAAGCCGACAACTTTAACTGGTATCCCTTGCCCGGGATCATATTACCAATAGTATTAATATTAAATAAAGGCCAGTAAACATTGCCCGAACCATCTTTTGCAATAACAAGGTCGGAAACAATCGGGGTTAACATAAGGACAATATTTGCGGGTGTTGTGTGCAAATAACCGACAAGGCTCCAGCCCGACGGTAAACTTAATGTTGTTTGCAAAGGATCAATTGTATTACCCGAAATGTACAACGTGTCGGTTTGCAACATATTAATATGATAGCCCTGCCCGGTTATCATATCTCCGATGCCATTGTAATTAAATGCAGGCCAATACACATTTCCGTAAGTGTTTTTTATAAGTATTAAATTATTCAATATTGAATCGAAAACTAAACTTATTTCAGGATTTATAATATCAAGATATGAAGAATACATGTCCCAACCTTGCTGCAAAACAATGCTTTGGGTTTGGGTTGAACATGCACAAGACATAGAAGCAATTTCGGATAAGCCATTGGGTGCAAAATATCCTGAATCGGGAATGTTTGGCGCATTTGTAACATAAGTTGCAGAGGCATTTAAAAGCACACTGTCGGACGATCGCCAGACTTTCCAATTTATGGCATCGCCATCTGGGAAACCATCAGGCCAGGAGGTAAAAGCATCATCGCCAAAAACTGTTACAGAATTAACGCTGTTCAACCACATCATATATCCGGCACAGGCATACGTGCCAAGTGAATCGTAAAATGCCCCGACATAATCGCCAGTGGTTAGGGGCACGCCATCAATTTCGAGCTGTGCCGTTGGCTGGAACAGGAAGATATGCGAAACCGCCGTGATTTGATAACTCCAGCCGGGCGTTGGGAGTAACGAAACCGTACTAACTTCGAATGTTGAATCGAGCAAACAAGCATGGCTATCAGAAATACTAAGTGTATAAAAGCCACCTGAAACATTAAGCAGGTTTTTCACAGTATCGCCTGTTGACCATAAATATGTATAAGGCGATATTCCACCAAAAACCGAAACATTAATTTCTCCATCACCCGCCCCGACAGTTGTTTCGTGGCTTATTGTGGAAATTAGGTAGATTTCGCCGGGTTCAACAATATCGTAGCTTATCGAATTTGAAATTCCATTTTTGTCGGTTGCAGATACAGTATATTGGCCGGCACCAAGATTTAAAATAGTTTCAACAGTATCGCCGGTATTCCACAAATAGCTTAATGGATATGCCCCTCCCGTACAGTTTACGGTTATTGAAGCATCGGTTTCCCCATAGCATGAAATTCCGGTTACATACAATTCCGGGCCGGGTTCGCATCCATATCCGTCGAACGAAAAATTATCGAGATAAAGTTCGGTATTTGGAAAAATATCAAACCAGATTATCATTGAGGGTTCTGTTGCAACAAATTCTATTGAGTCGTGCACATAAGCTCCTTGGGCCCACATAACATTCACAAAATGGTATGTGCCCTCGAAAACACTCGACGACGATGGCCCCACCCAGGCATTGGCCATTCCGCCGGCAGCATAAAAGTGAAGGCAAACAGTATCTCCAATCAATAAATTGTCGATTGTGGTAATTAGCTGCTGGTATCCTCCGGCATTGCCAATGTAAGCATCTTTATATCCGCAAAACGCAAAACTTGAATCAATAGAAATATTTGAAACTCCTGTACCCCAGTTATAAAGTCTTACCCAGTTGTCGAAATTTTGCTCGAATTGATTATTCCCTTTTGCAATAACAGGTTCGGGAACATAATTGGGGTTGCAAAGCGATAAATAATCGATTCGTGGCCCGTACGGGTCTTGATCGTTATTTATTAATTTTATTGTGTGTGGGCCTTCGCTAAAATAAATATTGAATTGCACCCTGTCCCAAACGTCCCATTCGTCATAAACTTTTGGGTAGGCGAAATTTTCAAACAGGGTTTGACCGTCAACTTCTATTAAACCTGTTTTACCTGTATCGGCCTGGGCATACCTGATGGATATGCTTACCATACCTGTATCAACAGCCATTACATTAAAAATAATTGTGTCGATATTATTGGT
>JAYENH010000036.1:0-6030 GCA_034721995.1 Bacteroidota bacterium | reverse complement strand
ATTTTTCAATTCAGATTTTAAATTGTTCAAATAGTGTTTGACATAGAACTTTATACTTTTGGGATTATTTACATGATCGTCTATCATCTTTTCAAATTAACAAGTTTTGGTTTGTGTGGCTGGCATTATTAAATTTTAGTTTTTACCTGACAAAATCTTGAATTACATACATCCCCGCCATCAATAAGATTTATTCCAACCGATGTAGTCCTCTCTGTTGAAAAATATTCACTTTGTACGAATACGAATATTGGAAATAAGCTAATAATTGATTCGTTGATTGAAGTTCTTCATAAGATAAGCCATCAATCTCTCCTGTTTCATCAACAACCCCAATAATCAGCAAGCCTCCTTTTGTGTTTGCAAAAGCAACCATTTCAGTTCCTAAATCATAAGCTGATTTTTTCTTGTCCTTTTTGTCTATTCGCACTTTAAACTGTACAGTACTTGACTCACCTTTTTGTATTATGTCTAATATTTCTAATGCGTCCATAATTCATAAATTAATTTTCTATTGCTAAATGCCTATCTTAGACTTTGATACAAATATGTAAAGAGCAAAGATACATTATAATATCTACTAGTTATTTAAAACTCTGCATGTCCTGCAGCTTTTTGTAGATGCCATTTTTTTCTAATAATTCATGATGGCTGCCATGCTCTGCTATTTCACCTTCGTGAAGGACAAAAATCTCATCGGCATTTACTATTGTCGAAAGGCGGTGGGCAATAACAAGCGATGTACGGTTTTGCATTAGTTTGGTAAGAGCATCCTGCACGAGGCGTTCCGATTCGGTATCTAATGCCGATGTGGCTTCGTCTAAAATTAAAACCGGAGGATTGGCCAGTACTGCCCGTGCAATGCTTATACGCTGCCGCTGCCCGCCCGAAAGTTTGCTTCCTCTGTCGCCAATATTTGTTTCGTAACCATCAGGGCTTTCCATAATAAATTCGTGGGCATTGGCAACTTTGGCAGCAGCAATAACCTGCTCGGGGGTAGTTTTGCTTACACCAAAAGCTATATTGCTGTAAATGCTATCGTTAAACAAAATCGACTCCTGATTTACAATACCCATCAATGCCCTCAAACCGGCAATTTTGTAATCTGTTATTGCAATGCCATCAACCAAAATGCTTCCCTGCTGCACATCGTAAAACCGGGGCAACAAATCGACCAGGGTTGATTTGCCCGAACCCGATTGCCCAACCAGTGCAATGGTTTTTCCTTTTTCAACTTTAAGGTTGATATTTTTCAATACATCATCCTGCTGGTATTTAAACCAAACATTGCGGTATTCGATATCAGATTTAAACTGATTAATAGAAACAGCATCGTCTTTTTCTGTAATAGTAATCTCTGCGCGCAGAACTTCATCGATACGCTCGGCTGAGGCCATTCCTTTTTGAATATTGTAATAGGCATCGGTAATGGCTTTGGCCGGGTTGATAATTTGGGAAAACACTACTATAAAAAATATGAATTCCTGTGGGTTGATGGCAATCTCTTCTTTAAGAATCATTGAACCGCCATACCACATTAATAATACAACTGCTGCTGTTCCGAGAAACTCGCTGAGGGGAACGGCCAAATCGCGGCGGCGCCACATTTTTATCATTATGCGGGTGTACAAATTGTTTTCTTCCCGGAACTTATCACCTACTTTTTTCTCGGCATTAAAAGCTTTTATTATACGTAAACCCGAAAGGCTTTCTTCGATTATCGAAAGCAATAAGCCCATTTTATTCTGTGCCGCTTTCGATTTTTTTCGAAGTGTTTTGCCAATACGGCCAATAATCAATCCTGTTAAGGGAAGTGCAATCATAACAAAGATTGTAAGCTGTGTGCTTGTAATAAATAGTGTCGAGAAATAAACTATTATAGTAATCGGGTGCAAAAGAAAAACATCGATCGAACGGATTACCGATACTTCCACTTCCTGCACATCGCCTGTCATACGTGCGATAATATCGCCTTTTCGTTCGTTCGAGAAATATGCCAATTGCAATTTCACAATTTTAGCATAAATATTATTTCTGATATCTTTTACAATGCCATTGCGTAATGGTGCCATAAAATATTTAGCGCAATAGTGTAAACCTGTTTTCAGAAAAACAAAAACAAGCACAATCAGCGATACAGTTAAAAGGGCAACATGTTTGCCTTCAACAATAATTTGCCGGCTCAGGTAGTAGTTAAAATTATGTACAAGCGATTTCATATCCATAAAATCGAGTGGGACATTTTCTGTTACAAGCTTCTGGTTCTCGAACAATATACCAAGAAACGGGATGACCATAGTAATTGAACCCAGTCCGAAAAGTACAGAAAATAAGAGCAGTACAAAATTTCCGATAGCATTGTACTTATACGGGCGAATATATCGGACAATATGGATAAACTTGTTCATTAATATTGTTTTGTCAAAAATCAATTAATTTTTATGAGGACAAAGGTAGAAAACAATTATGAGCTGATTGAACACGAAAAATATTAGAAAAAAATATGCAAATCGGTTAAAAACTCGCATGAATACTAATTCCCTGTATCGATATGATAATCGACATCGGCAGAAAGCACCATTTCCATCGAATAGCTGCTGTATATTTTTACGTATTGGTTTAATGGCATACTGTTGAAATTTATTTTTGCCAATATTGATTTTGCTTCAACAAGATTTTCAAGCTGATAATTGGGAACAGGAATTGTAAGTCGCGATTTTTCTGGCATTAAAACTGTTTCCAACACCTGGCTGTACAAGGCGGCATCTACCATCGATAATACTTCTAATTGGCTTATTTTTTCTCCGGTTTCATTAAGTAAATGTAATTCTATTTTTGCTGAAAGTGGAAAATAATTCACCACATGCAAGTATAATTTTCCATCTATAATATTTTTAATGCTTTCCTGTGCAACCGAAATATCAAAAGTGTCGCTCAAAGTAAGGTTTGATGCAATTAAGGATAGAGGGATTTCCAAATCGAGACTGGCTTTCATTTCCGAATTATAATAAATAAAATCGGTGCCTGTTCCAAGAGGAGGGACAGGCAAATCCGGGTTTATATAAAATGCAATATCGTGGCTGATAAGGTTGGGCAATATCTCGATTAAACTATTGGCATTCGAATTTGTATTGTTCAGCGTGTAGCGTTTTATCACCGGATCGACAGGTGTAGACAATGACATTGGGTCGATTGGTTTTGTAAACATAAACGGGTTTTCGATTCCGGAAATCTCCAAACTTTCCGATTGGTTTGTTTCCTCATTCGAGGCCGACAAATCATCGATAAACAAACCTGCCTCAATACCTATTTGATTGCTTACTTCGAGGGTTATCAGAGCATCTTCGAGCGAAATATTGCCATCTAACAAATCCTGAAATATTTCTATTGTATCGGAACCCGAACTTGCAAAAGTGTCGCGACCGAGGAAACCAATGCCGTACTCAGGTACTAAACCGGTTAAGGCTGTGTGGAAAATAAAACTGTCTTCGAGCGAAAGAGAAATAAGGTTACCTGTTGAGTCGATACCTGCAAGCGATTTTACAAAAATAGTATTGATGGTGTCTTCGTCGATTATTCCATTGCCGTTCATATCCATGTTGTATAATCGTTCGATAGGGCCTGCACCCCGTAAATCAAGATCGTATCCCTCAATTTCGTGAACTAAATGTAATACCGATGCCACACCGTTAACGGCAGCATCAATAGTTCCCGATACACTGAAGGTGTCGCCCGTAGAACTTATCAATCCCGGCATACTATATGTAAAATGTACGGGGTCGGTAATAGTGTTATAAGCATCGATCGAAAAAATTCCTTCACGTATAACTATTTCATTCAGGGCAATTTCATTCATTTTAAAATGAACTTTATCACCTTTGTCCAACAAGTTTTGTTTCGGAAAAATAGCAGTTGCTGCATAAGGCTTTAAATCGTAAACTTTAATTTTAGTTATTATTGCATCGGCATAATTAATTGCTACGGCATTTCCGTTTGTACCGGGCGAATCCATATTAAGGATATTCCCTACCAGAAAGCCTTTTACGGTTTTTCCAACCAGCGAAACAGTCCTGGTCTTTGTGCCACCGCTTGGGATAATATCAAATGTGTCGAGTAGTATCTCTTCGCCCCCTGTGGAATTTACCATTTGAAAGATGAGATTTGTAATATCAATTGGCAAATTGTTTTCAATCGTAATATCAATAAGACCTTCGCTTAAGGTCATTGTCTGGAAAAATTCGCTGGCATCAATAACAATATCCTCATAAGTTAAACCAATAAGGGGAGGTATTGCAAATGTACTTCCATCCTGAATAATTTGCCCCAAACCGGCCCCGTCAATAATTTCGCCCAATGTAACAGCCTGTTGTATATTCATGGTGCCCAGTTTTATGGAATCCAAATAGGCTGCAAACCTAAAACCTGTGTCGGGCATCGAGATAAAAGAGTCGAGACTGAATCGGTAAATTTCGTTTTCCCAAACAAGCCTGATTAAACTGTCAACATCGTTACTTGTTAGCGAGTCGGGGATAATTTCCCCAATGCTAAGGCTGGCATTAAATAATGGTATTGAAACAGCAATGTCCCAACTCGGTTTTTTAATTTCTTTTCTGCACGAAAAAAATACGATAAGTAATAGTGCAATTAATATGATATGTGTTTTTCTCATTTTCTCGATTTATAATTATTCTGACCAATCGGCTAACTAAAAAGTTGCGTGCAAGATAGTAATTAATGGAATTCAGTGGTCATTCCATTGTCATTCCCTGATCATTTCGATTTAAACTGTAAACTGCGGGCTGAATACTGCGGGTTGCGGACTAAGAGCTTAAATAAAACTTTTTAGTTTGAAAAACAGGTCGTTGGCATTAAAAGGTTTGGTAATAAAATCATTCATTCCTGCCAACAATACCTTTTTTCGGGTTTCGGGAAAGGCATCAGCCGTAAGAGCAATAATTGGAATACTGGCTTTCTTGCCATTTATTTCGTTCCTGATTTTAGCAGTTGTTTTATATCCATCGAGTACAGGCATTTGTAAGTCCATCAAGATAATGTCAAAATCCTCTTTAACATAAGCATCAAATCCGATTAAGCCATTTCCACAAATTTTTGCCTTACAGTTCCATTTTTCGAGTACCTGCCTGATAACTAATTGATTTAGTTTATTATCTTCGATAACTAAAATCCGTACATCATTTAGGTTATCTATATTGGCTTTGTAGTTGTTAGGTCGAACTTCAACAGGTTTGTCGCTAATCTGATATTTTAAAACAATGGTAAATACCGAGCCTTTGCCAACCTCGCTCTCAACCGATATCGAACCATTTTGAAGTTCTACTAAGCGTTTGGTTATTGCCAGTCCCAGGCCTGTACCACCATAAGTTGTAGAATTATTATGTGCTTGCGTAAAACTATCGAATATGCCACTTAACTTCGATTTAGGAATACCAATACCAGTGTCTTGCACAACAATTTGCAAATTAACTTCTGTATTTGTTTTTTCTAATAAGCCGATTTTTATATCGACCTTTCCTTTTGATGTAAATTTAACGGCATTGCCCGAAATGTTAAGCATAATCTGATTTAGCCGGTAAGGATCGCCAATCAGATGGTCGGGAATATTTTTATCGGTGAATGTATTAAACAAAATTCCCTTATTCCCAACCTGAAAATTCATTGTTTTCGTTACTTGCTCAATCAATTGACTAAGGCTAAAGTCGATAGCTTCGATTGTGATTTTTCCTGCTTCAATTTTCGAAAAGTCGAGAATATCGTTAATAATTACCAATAAATTATTGGCCGATTGTTTTATTGATATTATATTTTCTAATGTTTGCCCTATAAAATCCTCTTGCAGCAACAAGTCGGTAAGCCCGATAATTGCATTCATAGGTGTTCTTATTTCATGGCTCATGTTCGAAAGGAATTCCGATTTTGCCTGGGCAGCAATTTCTGCCATTTGCTTAGCATGCATCAATTCCTCTTCGTTTTTCTTTCGGTTTGTTATATCAATAGCATTACCTAATATCT
>JAYENH010000035.1:0-6031 GCA_034721995.1 Bacteroidota bacterium | reverse complement strand
GTTTTTTTGTTGATAAACAGCTTGTTCCTATGGGTGTTCCCAGGCGAATTCAATGTTCTCGATAGTGGATATGCAAATCTCGAAACCTTGTTTATTATTTCGCCCTGGGTGTTTTTATTTTTGGTGCCGGCCATAAGTATGCGGTTATTCTCGGAAGAAAAGCGAACAGGCACAATAGAATTAATTATAACACGCCCTTTGAGCGAACTTCAAATTGTACTTGCAAAATACTTTGCAGGTCTAAGCCTGGTTTTATTCTCGCTGCTTCCGTCGCTAATTTATTTCTTCTCGGTTTACCAGTTGGGCAATCCGGTTGGTAATATTGATACCGGTGGTACATGGGGATCGTATATTGGTTTATTTTTTCTTGCTGGCATTTATACGTCAATAGGGGTGTTTGCATCGGCACTTACCGAAAATCAGATAATTGCTTTTATCATAGCCCTGTTATTGTCATTCTTCTTTTTTATTGGTTTCGAGTCAATTAGTACACTGGGGGTACTTGGCAAATTCGATGATATATTAATAAATCTCGGCATAAACGAACATTACAGATCGATGAGCCGTGGTGTTCTCGATACGCGGGATATTATTTATTTTATTGGTGTAATAGCCATTTTTATTTTTGCTACAAAAACAGTTCTCGAAAGTCGTAAATGGTAAATCATAAGTAAAAAAAACTCCTTGTTTTGAAAAGAAAAGAGATAAAAAAACAGAATATTATTCAGCTTATATTAGTGGTAGCAATTGTGATATTACTGAACTTTGTTTCGAATTTTACTTTTGTACGCCTCGATCTTACTGCCGAAAAGCGATATACACTTTCGCCTACTACAATTGAATTTCTCGAAAACCTCGACGATGTTGTTTATTTTAAAGTTTACCTGAGCGGAAAAGATCTGCCTTATGGTTTTAAAAGATTGCAGAATGCTACACGCGAAATGTTAGACGAATTCAGGAATTATGCAGACAATTATATCCAATACGAATTTATAGATCCTTTCGAAAGTCCTGATCTTGCCACACGTGGCGAAATTGGCCGACAACTTATGAAAAAAGGCTTATCGCCAACCAATATCGAGGAGCGTGATGACAAAGGGGGAGTTAGCGAGAAATTGATTTTTTCGGGTGCCATTATCAGCTACCGCGAAAAAGAAAGTTCTTTGGAACTACTTAAAAACAGCATAAACAGTTCGGGCGAAGAAAATCTGAATTCATCAATCGAAGGACTTGAATTTGACTTAGTGAATTCGATTATGAAGCTTTCTAAAATCAGGAAAGAAAAAATAGCTTTCATCGAAGGTCATGGCGAATTGCCCGAACTGGAAATAGCAGATGCTGCTAATTCTTTATCGGAATTTTATACTGTAAAGCGTGTGAAAATAAATGGGAGAATCAATAGCCTTTCTGAATTTGAATGTATCATTATTGCCCGTCCCGATTCTGTTTTCAGCAATCAGGACAAATTTATTATCGACCAGTTTATAATGCGTGGGGGGAAAGCCCTTTGGCTTATCGATGGTGTTGATGTAAGCATGGACAGTCTGATGTATTCAAGCTCGGTAATTGCACTCATCAACCACACCAATCTCGAAGACCAGCTCTTTAAATATGGTGTGCGCATAAACCCAAACCTTGTGCAGGACATGCAATGCGGAGGACTAAAATTGAAAACTTCAGTTGCTGGTGCGCCATTAAAATTCAGGACATTCCCCTGGGTGTATTTTCCATTGTTGGTGTCGAACAATAATAGTAGCATTACAAAAAACCTTGATCTTGTAAAAACCCAGTTTGTAAGTACAATCGACACGGTGGGAGTCTCGAAAAAAGTAAAAAAAGAATTTCTGTTGTTTTCCTCGCAGCGAAGCAGGATTATTAATGCTCCGGCACAAATAAAATTGAATTTAGTAAATCAGGTGCTAAATGATGATTATTTCGATAAGGCGTTTTTGCCAACCGCGGTACTGCTCGAAGGAGAATTCGAGTCGGTATTTAAAAACCGTTTATCGCCTGATTTTACCGAAAAAAAAGAAATCCATTTTAAAGAAAACAGCCAGCCAACAAAAATGATTGTTGTTGCTGATGGCGATATTATCCGAAACAGTTTCCGCCGTGCCGAAGGACAATACATTCCCTTGCCACTTGGCTACGACCGGCACACCGAAATGAGTTTTGCAGGAAATAAAGATTTTATCCTGAATGCTGTAAACTATCTTCTCGACGATTTGGGAGTAATGGAAATCCGGTCTCGCGAAATAAAACTACGCCTGCTCGATAAAGCCCGTGTACAAAACGAGCCTTTGTTTTGGAAGTTGATAAATATTTTAGTACCAATACTGTTCGTTGTAGTATTTGGTATTATTTTTAATTATTTCAGAAGAAGAAAATATTCAATTAAAGAATCAATATAATAATATTCAATCTTAATAATATTACTTAGAATGAAGAACAACAGAATCTATTTCATAATTATAATAATACTTTTAATTGTTGCAGGTATATTGTATATCAGCAAAAAAAGTGGAACAATAAAAAAAGAACTACGTGATTTTGCTATCCTGGATACTTCATCGGTATCCAAAATTTTCATGGTCAACAAACAGAATAAATCTGTATTACTTGAGCGGGGTGAAAATAATATTTGGAAAGTGAACGACAGGTACAGGGCACGAAAAGATGCTGTTGAGCTTCTGTTGAAAACTTTTAAGCGTTGGGATGTTAAATCGCCTGTTGCTAATGCCGCCTTCGAGAATGTAGTAAAAAACCTTGCTGCTGTACATGTTAAAGTCGAAATTTATTCTGATGATAAAAATGAGCCGGCAAAAGTGATTTTTATTGGCGGGCCAACACAAGATATGTATGGTACATATATGATGCTGGAAAATTCAAATACTCCTTTTATTGTGCATATCCCCGGTTTTTCGGGTTACTTATCGTCGCGCTTTTTCCTCGACGAAAACGATTGGCGCGACCCCACAATTTTTAAATACAGCTACGACGAAATAAAATCGGTTAGCGTTGAAAATTTCAAGAATCAAGAGCAATCATTTACTGCTACAAATTTAGGCGATAATCAATATACGCTTACCCGATTAAATCATAAGGAAGAAATAAAGAACTACGATATCCTTAAAGTGAAACAATACTTAAGCTACTATAAAAAACTTGGTTTCGAACGAATTGCTGATGATATCAGCAAAGAAAAAAGAGATTCGGTATTGGAAAGTGAACCTATTTATAAGATTACATTAAACGATATTAATGGCACGGAAACTACGATAGCGGCCCATATCAGACCAAGTAACAGGTATTTGAACGATTTTGGCGAAGTAAGTAAAACTGATCCCGAACGCATGTTTGGCCAAATAGATAATGATACTACTTTGGTAATAATCCAGTATTTTGTTTTCGATCCTTTGTTTATGGATATTGATTATTTCCGTAATTAATATTAATATGAACACTACAAAGCAGGAAACAATGTTGCAGATTGCAGATACCTTAATAAGTCTTGATATTATTGAAAAGAAATTTGTTTGCGATATTCCAAAATGCTTTGGCAATTGCTGTATTTATGGCGATTCGGGCGCACCCTTAGAAAAAACCGAAGCAAAACTCATAAAAAAACAATACGAAAAAATAAAACCATACCTTACTCCCGAAGGTATAAAGGCTATCGAAATATCCGGTACTTCAGTAATTGACAGCGATGGCGACCTTGTAACTCCTCTCATTGAAAAAAAGGAATGTGCATATATAGTATTCAATAATGGTATTGCCACTTGTGGAATCGAACTTGCCTACGAAAACGGCGATTCAAGCCTGCAAAAACCCATTAGTTGCCACCTCTACCCTATCCGCCTAAAAAAATACCCCACATTTACAGCCGTTAATTACGACTCCTGGGACATTTGTAAACCCGCATTACTCCTCGGCCAAAAAGAAAACCTGCCCCTGTACAAATACCTTAAAGCCCCACTTATCAGGAAATTCGGCAAGGCATGGTACAAGGAGTTGGAGATGGCGGCGGAGAGTTTGGAGGACGATATGGGCAAAAAAAACTAAAACCCTTTTGAATAATTCAATCACTACTGATCGACTAATTATTTGATATTCTTGGTAATTCAATAGAAGTATTGGTTAGGGGATCATTCCCGGCAGGTGAACATACAATTGAACTGGATGGGAATAAATATGCTACAGGAAATTACTTCTACCGTTTGACAGCCAATAGTTTTATCGCAACAATGGAAATGGAAATTAAACAATAAGATTATTACTATGAGAACGAAAGAGCCGATGTACTGCACCGGCTCTTTCTATTTAAGATTTGTTAATATTGCCAATTATCAGTATAATTATGGCTATGAAAACTATGAAGATTTTTATTCTTAAATTTACTTGTCTTGTCATTTTCATTTTTAGCTTTCACCCTGTTAGCAATGCAATTAATATTGATAACTTACAAAGCGGGTTGACTTCAGAATTATCAGAAAAGAATTTTGATATATTAATCAGCATCTCAAATGAATATTATAGGGATAATTTCGACACGGCTTTGTATTATTCTCAAAAGGCCATGAAGATTGCCGAATTTCTGAATAATGATGAAATGATAGCAGATGCTTTTCAAATGACAGCTTTATGTTATCAATATAATAATCAGCGGGAAAAGGCAATTGAAATATTCTACAAAGAATTGGAACTTAGGGACAAACTTGAAAATTTCGACAACAAAGCCGTTACATATATCGATTTGGGTTTGGCAAATTATCATTCAGGCAAATTAACACTGGCTCTTGAAAACTACATGCATGCACTCGAATGTTATAGAAAAACAAATAATATATTAGGGCAAACACAGGCTTATAAACAAATAGGGATAACACAAAGAAAGCTTACAAATTACGACCTTGCACTAGAATATTATTTCAAAGCCCTGGATATGGCCGAGAGTAACGATTTAGCGAAAGAAAAAGGAAATATCTATGAACACATCGGGATTGTTTATAAATACCTCTCAGATTATGAGCTGGCATTAGACTATTATATGCGCTCACTAACAATTAGAAAGAGCCTAAATGATTCTATTGGCATGGGAGGGTCGTACAATAATATAGGATTGATATACTCGATAAATGAGCAAAACGACAGCGCATTATTTTATTTCAAAACATCTCTCGAAATAAACAAATCAGTGGGAAACTGGAAGTATGTTTCTAATAACATAAATAATATTGGCATAATATACCGAAGGCTTGCAATGCATGATAAAGCAATGGATTATGCTTTTCAGGCCCTGGAAATCAATGAAAAATACGGCTATACAAGAGGCATTATCTCATCGTATAATATTATTGGGCTTATTTATTATAAAATGGAAAAGTTTGAACCAGCTATTGAATATTATTATAAGAGTTTAGAACTGGCTGTTAAAGCGAATATTAAAGTGAATATTTTAAGGGCTTATCACAATTTGTATAAAGCCTCTGTCTCGATGAACGATTACGAAAATGCACTCACAAACTATAGATTGTTCACTGATTATAAAGATTCTATTCAGAATGAGAAAATGAAAAAGGCAGTTATTGAAGTAGAAACCAAGTATAAAACCGAAAAAACAAAGAACGAAAATCAAACTTTGAGAATAGAAAAAGAGAAAGATGAAAATGCTAAAACAAGACTATTCATAATTTCCGGTTTTCTTAGCATATTTGTTATTTTACTGGTCTATTTCTTTATTTTGAAAGCACGGGCATCGAGACGCAACCGCCAATATTACGAAAAAGAAAAACAATTAAATGAAGCACTTAAAAAAACTTCGGAAACCGAAAAGAAACGTTTTGACGAACTGATATTTGCGGAGAAAAAAATTAATGAATTACAAAAAGAAAAAATTATCGCTAAGAACAGGGAGTTGTCGACCCTTGTGATGAGCATCCATAATAAGAACCAAATACTGAATAAACTGGTAAACAGGATCGAAAACATCGAGCAATCAGGAGATTATAATGCGCAATCGTTACGAAAA
>JAYENH010000034.1:0-6033 GCA_034721995.1 Bacteroidota bacterium | reverse complement strand
CAATAAGATCGGGCACAATAACATCAGAAAAATCTATTTTCGTTCGATGGTATGCAACCCCTGCACCTACTGCAATTGAATAATTATCTCCAAAATCGTACTTGAAACTATAATTCAACCCCATATTTACTTTCGGATTTATCGGCCCATTATTCAATTGGGAATGATTGTAATAAACGCCAAAAGCTGAGAAATACTTTTTTACCGGAATATTTACAGCTACTCGGTAAAATGCCTCACTAATACCCGCTTTTTGGTAAAGTGCATCTCCAGTAGTATACCACAATGCCGTGTACGACAGCACATTTATTTTCTCGTACATTCCCACATAGGCGGGATTGTACAGCGAGAAATCATTCGAAAATAGTTTGGAATAGACTTGTTGGCCGTATCCCTGGTTTAGGACAAAAGTAAGTATTATCAGAATTTGAATCTTTTTATACATTTTCCAAAATTAAAATTTATAATTATACCCCAACTGATAATACCCCACATATTTTAGTTCGTTGCATTTAAACAGACTCCTGTCGATGTCGTAGTGCATTCCATAGTTTATGTAGAAACCGCTGTATCCTGCACCAACGCCCGGGGTATTATATTTCAGGTCGCCTTTTTGTGTCGATTTAGTATAACCGGCACCTACAGTTTTTTGCCTTCGCGAAAGCAGGGCCGGATTATGCCAACTTCCCCCGACATTGTGAAGCGGATTTGCCACACTCGATATTGAGCCAAAACCAGCTACCCTCGCATTGGCATCTTCCATCAAAAAAAGCAGTAAAGGAAGAATATAATTTCCTTCAGGGTAGTAATGAAAAATGTAGCTTTGTTTCGGATTGGTGGAAACAGGCTGGTTTTCACTTACAAGTTCTTGTGCGTTAACACTAAGGGAACAAAAAAATAAGGTAACGGACAATAATTTGCAAAGTGTTTTCATATCATATAGTTTTTGGTTATTTATTGTTCTTCATTTATTAAAATTCAATTTTATTTATAAAATACACTTTTCGTTTTTTTGCTAACCTTGAGTTTTTTTTGTTTTTAATTTTTTGATTGCCATGCACAATAAAATTATTGCCATACCAATGTTCTATTACAGAGGAAGTCCATCTTGTATAGTCCCCTTTGGCATTTGTCTTAATATTATTCGCCATTCTTTGGCAAAGCGTATTTCCATCGAAATCAATAGTTGCTGAGATAATCTGGCTTCTATCTTCAAATACCATATTAATACTTTGCTTCTGTTTTGCCAGCGAAATAAATTTTTTAACAAAAAAGGGTTTATGAAATGGCCACATTGGTAAGGCTTCGTCCCAAAGGAATTGGCCGTTTTTATCGAACCTTGCCAAAACTGCGTGGGTGTACTGAAAGCCATCGAAAATATTGCTTGAATGTGTTGTATAAACTCCATTAGCACTATATGTGGAGTAAGTACGGTGTTGATAAGTAGGATAATATGATTCTCCGACAAACATATATCCATCATCTAATATTATAGCATTATGAGGCTCAATTCGAAAAGAGGAGTTAAGATGTTTCCCTCTCCTTTCTTTTCTTCTTCGTTTCCTTATGATCTTTTCCTGCTTTCGTTCTGAAAGATAAGAATATATCTTATCGAAATCGGAATAGTTGTAAAATTTCAAATATTCGATTTCCTTATTGTTTAGGCGGCTTATAAAAATTCCTTCTGACCTGGCCTGACTTCCGCCTGAGAAAGTTCCGAGTAAAAGCAACTTGCCATTGTTTAATTCCGAAACCGATACATTTACAATACTCTGACTTACGTTTTCAGTTAACTTAAGCGTACTTAGCATCTCTAAATTGGAATTAAACCGCTGAATATACAAATGATTCTTCTTCAATTTAAAACTTGTATTTAAACAAACAACTATTTCGTTCGATTTTTTTAGTATCTGAAATGCCTCGGTTACTGTTTTTTTTGCCCGTACATTATTTATTTTTATAGGAACACCTTTTTGTTCACCTGTTTTTAAATTGATTGCATATAAGTACCCGACTCTTTTCGTATAAGAGTAAAAACAGGCTACTTCGTTCATTATCTCACGTTTCCCAATTGGTAATTTGCGGGACAATTTTCCTTTTATTTCGTTTGATTTTAATGTTGCAACATTGAAACTTGTAAAAATATAGTTACCATTTCGATTTTTATACAAGATATAAATATGGTTTTTTGTAGTTGACGAAGCTGCATATTTATAACTCTTGTCAATTAAATCCGATTTGCTTCTGATCAATTTCAAATCGACATCGAAGAATTCATAATTCCACTCCGTTTTAAAATCTTTAGTATTTTCATTTTTACTCAGGATACAAAATGTAGAGTAAAATACTGTTTTTCATAAATACTGTTGTCATTTGGTCAAGTATATGTGGTTTAGTAAAAACATTTTTGTAACAATGACACCTGATTAAAACCTCACACTCAACCCCACCGTATACCTTCGCCCAATTTTGTCGGTTTTGTAAATTGAACCCCAAGAAGTATTTTGCTCTTTAGATTCTTTATGTATGTTATTGCTTAAGTTATAGGCTGCAAAATTAACCCTTAAATGATCGTTCAAGCGGAATACCAAATTCGAGTGTATAGCGTAATATGCTTCTAGCAATTCTGGCGAAGAATAAGAGTATGGGTATGGTTTGTAAAAGTAGGGGTTCGATGTAGGAAACAATCCCCAACTTTTATCAACATAATGGAATTCGTTGTAAAGGGTAAATTTCCAAAGTTTCAGTTTCGTAGAGAAGTTTAGCTTATCCTTGTTGTATGAATCGAAACCCCAAACAGGATTTTCGTGAAAGAGTGTATAATTCAACCTTAATTCAAAAATTTTAAACGGCTTACCTTTTATGCTAAACTCTATACCCGATGGGTTTGCATTATTATTCATATTTGCCGATGGAAATGTTGAGAGGATATAATTTTCAGAAACTCCCCAAAAAGCTGAGAACTTCAACTTGAACGCACTGTTGGCTGTGAAGGAATAGGAAAGTTCTGCCGAACGGTATTTTTCGGCTTCTATGTCTTCATTTCCTATAGGAACTGCAACTTTGCCCTGGCTGTATTTATGGAACAGCGATGGCAGCAGATGCCCTTTGGCTATGGTAAGCCTCAGGTTGTTCTTCGGGTTTGGGTTGAAAATCAAGGCTACCCTGTAAGTTCCAAGTAATCCTTGATCGCTGTAATGGAGCATATTTCCTGAAAGGTTCAGGAGTAGTTTTGGCGACAGGTGCCATCTGTCGTCAATATACACCGATTGCATAAAGGCATTGAACGATTCTTCGTAATCGGTATCGGTATTTGAATAATAAAAGGAACCATCTATTATTTTCAAATCGTTACCGGTAAACCTGCCATTGATACCAGCCGTCAAGTTATGTTTACCAAAGCGGAAATAGCGGATCAGTTCCAGATCGTAACCCTTGTCATCGATCTGGTAGGTGTAAGAATCATAAGACATTTCGATAGGTCGTTGTTGAAAGTAGTGGGAATACCTGAAATGCCACCTGTCGGTAACCGAATAATTGATCGAAAACAATGTAGTTTTGGGATTGCTCGACCTCGAAAACACATTTTCGGCATCGGAATAACGGGCATGAATGTCAAGGTGGTCGCTGTCCGATAGCTTGACATTCATTTTAACGGCCGCGTATTTCGATGCGTAATTATCCGCATCGGGCCAATAGTCGTTCTTCTCCCACGAATCGCCCATCTTAAACCCACCTGCAATGGAATAGTTTACTTTGCCAGCCTTTCCTCCGGTAATAATATTTGTTCGCAAGGTGTTGTAGCCACCATACACGGCATTGGCTTGCACATGTTTCAAGTCTTCGGGTCGTTTTGTAATAATGTTGACAAGCCCACTGAAAGCATTCCCTGGATAAAGTACCGACACGGAGCCTTTTACGATTTCGATGCGCTCGATCTCTTCTAAGTCGATAGGCAACCAATCGACCATTACGTAATTGGTACTGTTGAAATACACAGGCTGTCCATCGATAAGAAACTGCACGTGGGCAGCGTCGCAAAAGCCACGAATCCCGATTACATGTTGCATGGCATCCGATTCGCGCACATCCATTCCTACAACCATGCGGAACACATCACCCAGGTTAGTAAACCCGGAATTTTCTATATCCTCGGCTGTGATTATCTCTACTGTTGAAGCTGCTTCGGTTATGGGCTGTAAGCATTTGGCGGAGGACCAGACCTGAGGTGTTGAATCGTTGTTATTTTGTGCAACAACCTGTAATGAAATCAACATTACAAATATTGCAGATAGAGCTTTTAATGTTTGTATTTGAAAAACGCAGTAATTTATATTTCGAGTCATAACAATATTATTAGTTTAATGAAATTATATAAATACGGGACGAGCTGGCATGAAAGACATATAGGACATTATTATTTGAAGGAACGGCCATTATAGAGGAAGTCAGGGGCATAGGTTTTAAATACATATTGTTGTTTAAACTATAAATGCCATTTTCACTAAATGCTATGTTGTTGACCTCAGAAACGCAAAGAATATTTTGCCCGAAATGGCCGTTTTGTGAATTTATGTTTTTTGTAGAAAATTTGCACCTTTTGCTTATTAACTTACTGTCGTTATTGTAAAGCAAAATGGGTAGATCGAGCGGTTCTCTTCCAATATTCGTAAGGGAAGTTTGTACAAGGGCCAGTTCGTCGGTGCTACAATCAATTTTTTTAATGTAGGCATCATTGTTAATAGGAATGTATCCCCAAAAAAACTGGTTCCATATATAGAGGGTATTACCATCCTTACTTACAGCAAGGTCGCCTACTCCTTCAGTTTCCCATTCATAAAGTATTGTCCAGTTTTCGGTGTTGAGCATCCGCAATTTTGGACTCAAACCGGCATCCACATAGAACAACCTGTTATGCCGTCCACAGGCAATGTGGTAATGTAGATTGTCTAAACTTAATAAGGACGCTGCCGGAAGGTCAACCGTATTAATTATGGTTTGTGTTTGCAGGTCAATAATTGTTATCCGGTCATCGTTCATACAGATTACGTACAACGTATTTCCACTTGCGTCAATATCAAGGTCGATAGGGCCATCACTCATAGTGAGTTTTTTCTCAATGTCTTCGGTTTCGGTATTTATAAACAACAATTCGTCGTTAAGGTAATCAATGGCATAAATGTAGTTCCTGTCAGGGTCGGCCAGCATGTGCCGGATGTCATTTGAGGTTTCGATAAAAATACCGGGATCAACACTCTTGCAATTACTAAAATTCGACTGCATATTTGTATTTACCACTTCAACCTGATAATAATATATATGTCCAACCAGCAAAAGATTCTCTACAAAAAGTGTATCATCCACATTATTGATTGTTGCAATAATATCGTCCTGTCCAAACATTCCTAATTCTTCTGTACGGTAAACTTTATATTGTTCAAAATCGTCTTCAAGGTACTTTGTCCATCTCAATGAAACTGAATTGTAGTCCTTTTCAATGAAAAGAGTAACAGGTTTAGGTAGGATTACGTTAACTGTAACCGAGTCGCTTGCTATTGTACTTCCTCTATATAATACAGATATCGAAACAGTATGAACATTATATGAAAGTTGGTCAGTGGAAAAGGCTGATATTCCATCGTCGGGGCTTGACACATGGAGTAAACCATCCTGGTTACTCCTCCATTCAAATTGAAGATCGGAATATTCGTAATCGAAAATTGAAATTTGAGCTTCAAAATTAATCCAGCTTTCTGGTGCAAATAATATGATGCCCTGAGGTGATGTTATATGCAACATAGTTGTAAACTGGAATTCGTTAACCGAAGCAGGATCAACCGGTTCGTCCATGCATCCAAAAAGAAAAATGGCAATGGAAAGTAAGCTTGTAGTATAAATAATTTTTTTCATGCTTTTGGCCTCCGTTTTAAAACTTATAATGGATTGATAAATAATAGTTGGAAATGTCTGACATATTAGATATTCCGGTGAAATTCAATTCCAGGTTTTTAAAGACTTTTAACCCAATACCAT
>JAYENH010000033.1:0-6043 GCA_034721995.1 Bacteroidota bacterium | reverse complement strand
TAAATTGCGAAGGCTCAGCTTTATATGCTTCCCTATATTGTAGGATAAAATCCTTTACATTATAATTTTCGTAATTGATTCGTGAGTTAAGGAATGTATGAAACTGTAGGTTATGCAAATACTCAAGATCGATGGTTTCGAAACGTTGGATATTCGGAAAACCACAAATAGTTATTTCATAATCGCTTGCCACTTCCTTGTAAATGCTGTTTAACTGCCTTATAGTATTAGATACCAAGCCACGTTCTTTAGCCGGAATTATTACCAGGTTTGGAATGCTGTCGATCAAGGCTTTTTTTATAGGATGATCAATTATTTCTCTCTCATCATCATCTAAATGAGGTTTGATAATATCGAAAGCTTTTTGGCGATCCAACTCTACAACACTAAAGCGGACAGTATTGGTGTCTGCATTTGCTTTTAACATGGGCAACAAATATTTTTGGTACAAGCCTACAACTTCGGTTTCCGCGTCTGTTCCATAGTGCATTAACACAATATTTCGTGAATGATAATTCGAAATAATTTCTGAAAACTTACGAATTTGAGTTTCGAGCGAAGGGATTACCTGAAAGAAGTATGAGTTGTTTATACTTGTAGTATCCGGCAATAACAGAGGGGAAATAAAAGGAATTTGTTTCTTGTAAGCGAAACTCGAAATAAGCTCAAGGTTGTGATTAAACACCGGTCCAACAATTAAATCCATGTTTTCGAATTCTGGTTGTTGCAGAATAGCTTTAACCGAATCAACATTATTTTGTGTATTGAACACATTTAATTTAAGATTTATGCCTGACGCCTTGATGGTATCAACAGCTAAAAGAAATCCTTCGTAAAATTCAAGAAAAACTTTCGAGCCATCAAAAATCCGCAGACCAGGTTTCAATGGTAAATTTGCCCTGTCAATTTCATCCTCATCGAAAAATTCTTTTAATATTTCTTCAAAACGAATACTGTCGTTCAGTTCCATTGTATCGTTTTCGTACAAGTAAAACGGAATCATCAATGCAACATTAAAAGTATCGGATTGCTGCAAATATTTAAAAGTATCGCAAGGGCTTAGAGTGAAAGATACAGTGTCAATAATTTCCACAGGTATTTTTTCCTGATCATTTGCTTTTGCATGTTTTGCTTTTACCAGTTTGGCTACAATATCTATATCCTTTATATCAACTTTCGGTATTTTCAATACTTCACCAATTTGCATATCCCTTTGCTTTAATGCAGGATTTGCTCTTTTAATTTTTCTTTTTTTAATATTGTAAAAACTCGATAGCGAATAGAGGGTTTCCTGTTTTTCAACTTTGTGATAATAAAAACGGCGGTCTTCCCAAACAAAAGTGTCTTTTGGTAAAGCAGATGCTTCGTTCTCTCCACGAAGAATTTCGTTAAGAGCAGCAGCATTGTTCTTTTTTGAATAAAAAGGAATCTGAAGAATAGTGCCTATCGGAATAACAGCATCAGCCCCCTTGTTGTAAAATACTATTTTTTCTTTTTCAATTTCATGTTTTTTTGATATTGAATACAATGTTTCTCCTTTTTCCACTTCGTGTTCAATAAATCCATCAGGATTCCCCCCTAAAATTGTATCTTTAATATCCCGTTCTGTTTGTTTTTGCTGATTTTGTTCTGCAACAACAATTGTATCGGGTTTCGGAATTTTCAGCATTTGCCCAATCGACAATTTTTTATCGGCACCGGGATTAAGTCTTATTATTGTTTGCTGCCCAATATTATATTTTCTCGAAATAAAATAAAGGGTCTGGCCTTTTTCTACATGATGAAAAATAAAACCAGGATCGTCATGCGATATAATATCTCCTTGCTTTTCTATCTGATTTTCAGGAAGAAGACTTTCTAACAATTCAGCCGAAATACCTAATTTAGGTATTTTAATAACATCACCCGGTTTAACATTATCAACAGTATGAGGATTCCATTTAACAATATCTTCAACACTTGTATTGTTTTTTTTTGCAAGCGAATATAATGTTTCACCTTTTTCGATATAGTGAAAAATAAATTTGTCGGAATATTTAATTTCGTCCGGAGTATTATTTCGTCCTTTTATTATGGGGATTTTTAGCTGATGTCCAACAGGCAGACTTTGAAACACTTCGGGGTTTTCTTCGGCTACTTCGTTTTGTAAAACATTGTAGGCTTTTGCTATTGAAAAAAGGGTTTGCCCGGATTTTACCTTATGCAAATAGAAAGCTTTGCCATTTACAAGCACTTTTTCGTAAGAAATGGATATTTCGTTGTTTTGTGCCGATACATTACTAAAGGCCTGTGTAACAACAAAAATAAATAAAAACAATACTGTATATTTGTTCATGTCAATGTTCTAATAATCGTATTTAAAAAGCAATCAAAAATAGTAAACAGTAATACTAAAACAAAATTGCAGGAGAAGTACAACTACATTAGTATTTTAAGGCTTGATAATTCATGATTTTTCTGATTAACTTGATTATGAACGAAAAATAATAATGTTGGTAAAAATGTTTCTTGCAGACAGATAACAAAAAGAAAGGTCCCATCGGACGACGGGACCCCTTAATCAACTTAAATCTTTCAATTTATGAAAAAACTTCAAACTTCACGACAAATATAATACATTTTTATTCACAGTGCAAATACATTTGTTAAAAATAGCTTTTTATTAAATCAAAATGATATTATCAAAGAAATTTATTGTATTTATGACATTTAAAAGTATAAAATATTTTGTAATAATTGTTAGCATTGTCAATTTGTAAAATATTGTTTCAAAGTCTTGTTAATATCTTGAATGATGCATAGATACAGAATACAATAATTCCATACACCTTGTTATATGTACGAAAAACAGGGAGTTGTGCACCCTGCACATTGTTAGCATACATTTACCTATTTAGAACAATTATAAATTATGAAAAGTTTTCTTGATCATATCGCAAATTATCTAAAGAGCAAACATGAAAAAGATTTTGATCGAATTTGGTTGGTTTTTCCCAACCGTCGTTCGGGCATGTTTTTCAGGAAATATTTTGCCGAACAATTTGATGTTCCGGTGTGGTCGCCAAGAGTATTTACTATGTCCGAACTCATGTTGCAGCTTTCTAATTTGCAAATTCCCGACAGGCTTCAGTTAATTTTCGATTTGTATGAAGTTTATGTAGAGATAACGAAAAGGGAGGAGCCTTTCGATGAGTTCTATTTTTTAGGTAATATGATTCTCAACGATTTTGATCATGTCGATAAACAGCTTGTAAATCCGAAAGACCTGTTTGCCAATCTTGCCGACTTAAAACAGATAGATTTTATTTTTGATTATCTCAGCGATGAGCAAAAGCTACATATCGAGCAATTTTGGGGTAGCATAAAAAGCCAGGGGAAATATAAATTTCAGGATGAGTTTATTCAAATTTGGAATTTGCTGTTTCCACTATACACTTCTTTTCATACACGATTAAAAGAACAGGGACTTGCTTACGAAGGAATGTTATATCGTTCGATAGCAGAAAAATACGAAGGATTATCAAATGTGGTTTTTCCTTTCAGCACCATTTATTTTATTGGTTTAAATGCTTTATCAAAAAGCGAAACCACCCTTTTAATGAGCCTTAAAAAACGAAAACTCTCCAATTTTTTCTGGGATTACGATCATTATTATCTTGATAAAAATTATCACGAGGCAGGATATTTCATGCGCGAAAACCTGAAGAATTTTCCAATGACGGATGAATTCCTGCAATTTCAAAACAAATCTGAAAATACAGGACAATCTGCTCTAATGAACAAAATTTCATTATTCAGAAACATTAATAATGATAAGAAGAATATTTTTTTCTATCCTGTAAATTCGCAGGTTATGCAAGTGAAAGCAGCATCTTCGATCCTCGAAAGCCTTAATCCCGATAATGAAGAATCGCCGGATTTGAATGCTCTTATCCTTCCGGATGAAAAATTATTACTGCCCATGCTTTTTTCCTTACCCGAAAAATTTACGCATGTAAATATAACTATGGGGTATCCGGTAAGCAATTCATTGGGATATAGTTTTATAGAGACCCTTATCGATCTGCAAAAAAACAAAAGGTTTAATGGAGAAAAAGTCAGGTTTTACCATAAACAAATATTGGGAATTTTAGATCATCCATTTTTTACTTTTTTCGAAACCGAAGAAACAAGGACTTTAAGGAATGATATTACATCGAATAATTTAATTTACGTTGATAACATATTGTTGGGCGATGATGAAGTTAGTCGGAAAATATTCTCACTAGTTGATGACACCCCCCTTGAATTCATCGGATATTTGAAGTTTTGTTTGTATGCCGTTTCGCTTAATTTTAATAATCAATCCTCAGATAAAATTACTAATAGCATGATTGAGCAGGAGGCCAATCATCAACTATACCTAAGCTTAACAAGGTTAGAAACTATTTTATCGGAACGTGAAATCGAAATTGGTTTAAATACGTTTATCCGGTTTTTTAAACAGGCTGTAAGGCAAATTAATCTGCCATTTTCCGGGGAGCCTTTGCGTGGCCTTCAAATAATGGGGGTGCTTGAAACCCGTGTTCTCGATTTTAAAAATATTATAATTACTTCGATGAACGAAGCTGTTTTTCCAAAAAGTCAAAGTCAGGTTTCATTTATTCCTTATAATTTGAGAAAGGCTTTCGACCTGCCTGTTTCTAATCATCAGGATTCAATTTCGGCATATTATTTTTATCGCTTGTTACAAAGGGCTGAAAATGTACATTTAATCTACACTACACAAAATAGCGATTTTGGAAAAAGTGAAATGAGCCGTTACCTTTATCAACTAATGTTCGATTCTGATTTTGATGTTACGATTCGACAAACCGGATTAGATTTACAATTAGACCGTTCAGGAAAAATAGTGGTTGAAAAAGATGAAAAGGTTTGGGAAAAGCTATCACGTTTTTTATCAACAGAAGAAAATACTGCATTTATTTCGCCCAGCGCATTAAACGATTATTTGATTTGCAACCTGCGCTTTTTCTTTAAATATGTAACCCGCATAAAAGTTCCGAAAGAAATTAGCGAAGATGTTGATGCTTTGATATTTGGGAACATCCTTCATCAGGCAATAGAAAAATTATATAAACCCTATGTTGGAAAAATTATTTCAGCAAAAGAATTTGGAACAATCCTTAAAGATGAAAAAAATCAGAAAAATATATTAATTGAAGCCTTCAATAAAGAATTCCTAAAAAGAAAGACCCCTGCAAAAAACATCCCTGTTTCGGGTAAAAACTCGCTTGCCCTCGAGGTGCTTGCTAAATACCTGAAACAGATCATTCTAATTGATAAGCAACAATCGCCTATGGAAATTGTCGGTCTTGAAATGTCTGTACAACATAATTACAGATTAGAGAATATTGATGCTAACATTAATTTAGGTGGTACAATAGATCGTGTTGACAGGCCCGGAAAATTTGTACGAATTGTTGATTATAAAACCGGAGCTGATAAGAAAAACCTGAAAAACCCCAATATTCTTTACGAAAAAGGAAACCGGAAGGATTTTAAAGCCATTTTTCAGCTTTATGTTTATGCCTGGCTATATAAAGAATGTAAAAATGTAAAAGAGGATATTGACCTGGCTTTGTATATAACCAAAGAAATGTTCGGCAAAAATTACTCCGCTGCCATTGTTCAAAAGAATAATCCATTAACTTATTTCAGCCTAAAAGAACATTTCGAAGAAGAGCTTAAAAGTCTATTAGAAGAAATTTTCGATAAAGAAACCCCATTTACACAAGTTGAAGACAGTGAAGTTTGCCTAAACTGCGATTACAAAGATGTTTGCAGGCGGGTTTGAGTTTTATCAGAGTTGTTGTTTCCGGGAGTGGATAGTGAAAATAACCCCGCAGTTAAAGTTTCGTTTTTGTAGTCTGGGATTATGTTAGCTTTTGATTTAGTAAGACTTTTTGTCAATGCCCTCATCTCTGATGTTTTTTTCTTGTAATTTGCAGCTAACAAAATAGCAGGATTGATTCAGTTGATAAAACTGACGGTTGGGCTATGC
>JAYENH010000032.1:0-6059 GCA_034721995.1 Bacteroidota bacterium | reverse complement strand
AAACCGTATTTCATTTGATTTGTACGATTTGCTTGGAAATAAAATTGCACATGCCGATGATTTTTTCCCTCGGGGAACTAATACCTTGTTGTTGAGTAAAACAGGACTTGCAAGAGGATATTATTTTGTCAGGATGTTTGAAGCCGGTCGATATGTAAGCTCAAAGAAGTTTGTTATTCAATAATCTCAAAATATTTTGGAAAAATGATTCCCGATTGCATGTGCCGGACAATTGCAATCGGGTTTTGTTTTTTTAACAAGTTCAAAACAAAAAGCTTACGAAATAAAATTTACTTTAATTTTGCTTGCACGTAGTTTGAAAATATCACTATATTTGCAGTCCAAAAAAACGCGGATGTGGCGTAATTGGTAGCCGCGCTAGACTTAGGATCTAGTGTCGAAAGACGTGGGGGTTCGAGTCCCTTCATCCGTACTAAATAAAATTGAACCGCTTCAACTCCAAATGCTTCATTCGGAAGATGGGCGGTTTTTTTAATAGTTGAATAAAAAATAGAATATGAACATCACATTAGAAAATGTTGGGAATTCGGAATCGGTAATTAGAATGCAATTACTTGAAGAGGATTATCAGGAAAAAGTAAACAGTGTTTTAAAAGATTACAGAAAGCAAGCCGAATTAAAAGGTTTTAGAAAAGGTATGGTGCCAATGGGCATTATTAAAAAGCGTTTTGGAATATCGATACTTGTTGAGGAAATAAATAAGATAGTATCTAATAAGTTAGCTGAATATTTTAAAACAGAAGAAATAGATATATTGGGTGATCCAATGCCAAGTGAAGAACATCAAAGCCCCATCGACTGGGAAAGCCAGAAGGAGTTTGAATTTGTTTTTGACATTGGGCTTAGTCCAAAAATTGACATAAACCTATCGGTAGAAAAAGATGAAGTACCTTACTATAATATTGAGGTTTCCGAAAAAATGATTGACGATAGTTTAGCATCCTATCAACAAAATTTCGGAAAACTTATTGAACAGGAAATTGCTGAAAAAGAATCGAAAATTGTTGCCGATTTTATTGAACTGAACGAAGATGGTGATGAGAAAGAGAATGGAATTCAAGTAGAGGAAGTAGAATTTTTATTACGAATAATTAAAGATGAAGAGATTCAGAATTCAATTATCGGGGCCAATATTCCGCAAATTATTAGTTTGAATATCCGCAAGGCATTTCCAAATAATGATGAAATTGCATCGATGTTGAAGATCGAAAAAGAGCAAGCAGCCGATCTTAATTCAGATTTTCAAATAACAATAAAGAAAATTTCAAAATGGATTGATGCTGAAATAGGACAGGAATTATTCGATAGTGCTTTTGAACAGGGAACAGTATCTTCGGAGGAAGAATTCAGATTAAAAATTAAAGAAAACATTGCAAAACAGTTGATTCCCGAAAGCGACTATAAATTTACTGTTGATATAAAAGAATATTTAATTCAGAAATACGATATTGAATTACCCGCAGAATTCCTGAAACGTTGGATGCTTGCGAAAAATGAAAAAATAACAAAAGAACAAATTGAGAAAGATTGGACTGAATTCAAAAATGGCTTAGTGTGGCAGATAATCAGTTCGAGAATTGCGAAAGAAAAAGACATAAAGCTTGAAGAAAAAGACATCATGAAAATGGCCGAAAAGCTTGCCTATTCACAATTTCAACAATATGGAATTCAAAATGCGGCACAAGACCAGATTAAGATGTTTGCTGAAAAAATACTTGAAGAAGAAGAACAACGAGAAAATATTTCTCATCAGGCATTAGATGAAAAGATATATAGTGCATTGAAGGATATGGTTAAATTAGACCTTAAAAAAGTAAGTGCCGAAGATTTTAAAAAACTCTTTGAAACTACCCCTCAGATTAAAGCGGATGAATTAAAACTTGATGATGAGGCAAAAAGCGAAGATGCCTCCGAACCGAAAGAAGAAACTTCAGAATAAATACCCGAAAAATTATTTTTAACCTTACTAATTTGCAGATTTACTTATTTTGCTGAATACGAAGCAAATACAGAAAAAAATTATTAAATTCATATTGAATCAAATAAGTCATATTCATGTTAATTATAAAAATCGTGAATAATCAAGGTTTAGCTTTACTTTTATTTTTAGTAATTTTGTCGAAAATGTAATATAACACAAGCAATGAATACAGAAGAATTTAAGAAATTTGCTACTATGCATGTAGGGCTTAGTAGTACAACTTATGATAAGTATACCAGTTATTTTAACAACTCCATTACGCCAAATATTATTGAAGAACGCCAGCTAAATGTTGTTGCAATGGATGTGTTTTCGCGTTTGATGATGGATAGGATAATTTTTCTTGGTTTACCAATCGACGATTATGTGGCAAATGTTATTCAGGCTCAGTTATTATTTCTCGAATCGAGCGATCCTTCAAAAGATATTCAGATATATTTTAATTCGCCTGGAGGTTCGGTTCATGCAGGATTGGGGATTTATGATACCATGCAATATATAGGTTCCGATATAGCAACCATTTGTACTGGTATGGCTGCCTCGATGGGAGCTGTTTTGCTTGCCGCCGGCACTAAGGGAAAACGAACAGCCCTGAAACACTCACGTGTAATGATACATCAGCCAATGGGAGGCGCACAGGGTCAGGCATCTGACATCGAAATTACAGCCCGCGAAATTCAGAAACTGAAAAAGGAATTGTACGAAATAATTGCTTATCATTCGGGAAATTCATATAAACGGATTGTTAAAGATGCCGACCGCGATTACTGGATGACAGCCGAAGAAGCCAAAGAATATGGCATGATCGATAAAATACTTGAAAGAAATAAAAATAAAAAATAATCTTCCTCAATAAGAACTAAATTAATTAAGGATTAATAAAAATAGCAAAGATGGATAAATGCTCATTTTGTGGACGCGAAAAAAAAGATACCAACCTGCTAATTGCCGGTATTAACGGGCATATTTGCGATAGCTGTGTTGAGCAGGCCATTCAGATTGTTGAGGAAGAGCTTAAAACGAAAAGCGATTTTGATGTTAATCATATAAAGCTTCAAAAACCGGAAGAAATTAAAAAATTCCTGGATCAATATGTTATTGGACAGGAGGATGCTAAGAAATATTTGTCGGTAGCTGTTTACAATCATTACAAGCGACTACTCCAAAAAGTAGAACCCGATGATGTTGAGATTGAAAAGTCGAACATTATTATGGTTGGTGAAACCGGTACTGGAAAAACCCTGTTGGCACGTACAATTGCAAAAATGTTGCACGTTCCGTTTACAATTGTTGATGCAACTGTGCTAACCGAGGCTGGTTATGTGGGCGAAGATATCGAAAGCCTTTTGACACGTTTGTTGCAAGCAGCCGATTTTGATGTTGAAGCAGCCGAAAAGGGAATTGTATTTATTGATGAAATTGATAAAATTGCAAGAAAAGGGGATAACCCTTCCATTACTCGCGATGTGTCGGGCGAAGGTGTTCAGCAAGGTTTGCTAAAATTATTGGAAGGAGCAATTGTCAATGTTCCGCCACAAGGAGGTAGAAAACATCCCGACCAAAAAATGATTGCTGTTAATACAAAGAATATCTTGTTTATTTGTGGTGGTGCTTTCGATGGTATCGACAGAAAAATAGGAAACAGGTTAAATACACAGGTGGTTGGGTATTCTTTCAACAGAGAAGCTAATCAGATCGACCGCGATAATTTGTTGCAGTATATTGCCCCTCAGGATTTAAAAGCTTATGGTTTGATACCTGAAATAATTGGCCGCTTGCCGGTGCTTACATATCTGGAACCATTACAGCGCAAAGCCTTGCGTGATATTTTAACCGAACCGAAAAATTCGATTATCCGGCAATACACAAAATTGTTTAAAATCGACAACATTAAGCTATCGTTCGATGAGGAGACATTTGAATACATTGTAGACAAAGCTATTGAGTTTAAACTTGGGGCACGTGGTTTACGATCTATTTGTGAAGCTATTATGATGGATGCTATGTTCGAACTCCCATCTAATAGTACTATAAAGGAACTTAGGGTTACCAGTTCTTACGCCAAAAGTATGCTTGAAAAGTCGAATGTTCAAAAACTAAAAGTGGCTTCGTAGAAGTTTTTAGTTTACAGTATCCAGTTTTCATATAATTGTATAAATTCGGACTAATGAATTTAAGCAATACCACATTGAATTGTAGAGCTATTCTAAGAATTTCTGAGTAATTGTAAAGATTAAAGAGTTGAAACTATTAATGTATGAATTAATAAACTGAAGTGATTAATAATCAATTAACAATATATTAGTTATCCAATCAACTTAAAACCCTTACCATGAATATTAATTATTTCGATCGATGTTTCTTCGCTTAATAATTTTCTGAGTTTAGTTATGTACACATCCATACTTCTGGCATTAAAATATGTATCGTCGCGCCAAATTTTTTGCAGGGCGTAATTCCTTTCCAAAACTTCGTTGCGGTTTTCGCACAATAATTTCAGCAGCTCCGATTCTTTGGTCGTTAGCTTGCTTACTTTGTTACTGTTTGTAAGTGTGCGTTTGTTGGTGTCGAACAGAAATTTCCCTAATTGAAATACATCGGGTTGGTTGTCATGTTTTTTGTTAGTACGGCGCATCATGGCATCGATCCTGAAAAGCAATTCTTCCATACTGAAAGGTTTTTTCATATAATCGTCGGCACCCGCCCTGAAACCTTCGATAACATCTTCCTGCATCGACTTTGCCGAAAGGAAAATAATAGGTATTTCGCTATTTATCGACTTGATATCTTTTGCCAGCGAAATACCATCTTTATGCGGCATCATTATGTCGAGGATGCAAACATCGTATTTTTGGTCCATGAAAGCCCTGTAGCCCTTTTTCCCATCCTTGGCCCAATTGGCATCATATCCTTTTGCTTTTAAATATTCCTGAAGGAGCGAACCTAAATTTTCGTCATCTTCAACTAATAAAATTCTTGTCATAACCAGATATTTTTGTCTTGCTTATCTATTTCACAAAAATAACTATTTTCTGCAAAGCCTGTACTTTGAATCAGGATTCTTTAAACCTATAAAATTGTATTTCACTCCACCTTTTTCATTTATATTGTTTCTGATATTTCAATACTGATTCGCTCCTGCTTTTTTAGATTGAAAACTGTTTACCATTACTATAAAAAAAACTTGCACGTAATGCTTTGTCCCGGGGCACTTTACTTCGTGCTAAATATTAAAAACCGCTGAGTGCTTAATTATAATATTTCCTGATGCTCGGAAGGGAAAAACAGTGTAAAAGTTGTTCCCGAGCCTGGTTTGCTTTCCACTTTTATTGTACCCTGATGTTCGTCAACTATCTTTTTTACATAGCTAAGGCCAAGGCCAAAACCTTTTACATTATGGATATTCCCAGTTGATACCCTGAAAAAGTTCTCGAATATTTTCTGTTGGTATTCTTTTGCAATGCCAATGCCATTGTCGATTACTCCTATAGAAACCCCGTTTTGTAATGCTTGTGTGCTAAGTTTTATGTGAGGTGTTTCGCTGCAATATTTTATAGCATTGTCGAGGAGGTTGAAAACTACATTGGTTAAATGTATTTCGTCGGCCTTTATTAATGTGCTTTTCTTGTCTAAATCAAGAACAATGCTTCCTTCTTTTTTTTGAATATGTAAATCGAAACTGTTTTTAACTTTCAGCAGAATGGCATTTATTTCAACCGTAACAAAATCGAACTTTAGTTTTCCTTTCTCGAAAAGTGCTACTTGTAAAACCTTCTCAACCTGATATCCGAGTCGTTTCGTTTCGTCTTCAATAATATTTGATATATGCGAAACCATTTGTCTGTTGTTGTCCATATTGCCGTCTTTCAGCATTTGTCCGGCCAACGACAATGTTGATATGGGCGTTTTAAGTTCGTGGGTCATATTATTGATGAAGTCATTTTTCATTTCAGAAAGCTTTTTTTGCCTGATGATAATAATTAATGAAACAGCAAATAGTCCAATAATAGTAATGATCAGAATAAAAGATGATATGCCCATTGTTCCTGTTGAACTA
>JAYENH010000031.1:0-6061 GCA_034721995.1 Bacteroidota bacterium | reverse complement strand
AGATAGCATTTATTATGAATTTTTGACAAAGTTAATTAATGGATTTGCAAGGTAATTCAAAGAAAAAACAGAACACCCAAATTATTTGAGGAAATTGAAAATTATAGAATATGAGCGTTGACAACTAATGGATTAAATGGGGTGATAGCGTTAGATTACTTGTAAAAAGAAAAGCAAATGAGCAAACTCGAAATTAACAAAGAATATAAAAATTGGCTGATCGAAATAAAATCAAGAATAAAAAACAGCCAGATAAAAGCATCGATAAAAGTCAATACCGAACTTATTGCACTCTATTGGGAAATTGGTGCTATGATAGTTGAACGACAAGAAAATGCAAAATGGGGAAGTGCTTTTATAAAACAAATGGCAATAGACTTAAATTCTGATTTTCCCGATTTGACAGGTTTTTCGCAAAGGAACTTATATTCAATGAGACAGTTCTATCTGTTTTATAGTCAGGGTGATGAAATTTTGCACCAACTTGGTGCAAAATTAGAAAAAGGCTCAAATGAAATTTTGCACCAAGTTGGTGCAAAATTAGAAACTCCTTATAAAACCAATGTTTTAACAAAAATACCATGGAGACACCACACTTTAATCCTACAAAAAATTAAAAACACTAACGAAGCCATTTTCTACATTAAAGAAACCATTGATAACAATTGGAGCCGGTCGGTTTTAGAATTTCAAATCGAAAGCAATTTGTATAAACGACAAGGAAAGGCAATTTCTAATTTTAAAAACACTTTACCGGAAGCCGATAGCGATTTGGCCCAACATTTACTAAAAGACCCTTATAATTTCGGTTTTCTTACTTTGACAAAACAAGCCAAAGAGAAAGATTTGGAAACAAAACTGATAAAACAAATTTCCGATTTTTTGTTAGAACTCGGAAAAGGTTTTGCATATATGGGTCGACAATACAAATTGCAAGTAGGCAAAAGAGAGTTTTTTACCGATTTGCTGTTTTATCATACCAAATTAAAAGCATATATTGTAATTGAATTAAAAATGAAGGAGTTTGAACCTGAATTTATCGGAAAGCTAAATTTTTATACAACGGCAATAAACGAAACAATAAAAGATGAAAACGACAAATCGACAATAGGGATTTTGCTGTGCAAAACAAAAGATGATTTTGTAGTCGATTTTTCGATAAAAGACATTAATAAACCCATTGGCGTAAGTGAATTTACTTATACAGAATTACCTTCAGAAATAAAAGAACAATTACCAAGTAAAAAAGATTTTGAACAAATTATAAGGAAAAGTTATGACACAGAAGAATAAACCTATAGCACAATTCATTCTTTCAATTTTAATAGTTCTTGCAGGATGGATACCACTTTCGTCGCAGGAAGTAATCTTATACGAAGAATTTTCGCAAAACCCATCACCGTATTTTCAGGCATATTTTAGTACGCAATCGCTTGCCATGATAACAAATAATACGGCTTTGCTGACCGGTGGGACAGCATCGACATGGCTTGGTAATGGCGACAGCACAACGGCCACAAATGCCTGGTCTAATAATCTTTATCACAGAGCCTCGTTTAGCGGATATATCCAGGCACAGAATTATAATGCCATCGAGCTTCAGATAACTTTTAAGCAAACTGCAAGTGCTTCGTTAAAATACTCATGGTTCAGGGTGCTGGCCAATGGCATACAACAAACCGCAAAATGTGGAAGAGAAAACTTTAACCCGACAAGTTTCGACAACGATATTTTCCAAACCGTGGTTTTTAACCTGAACGATTATGCCGGGCAGGAATTTGTATTAAGTTTTCAATCGTCGTGTCGGGCAAATGGCCCCGATGCGGTGTATATCGACAAGGTAAGGATTTTGTACAACAATACTGATTTGCCACTGGACTTGCCTTACACCCAAAATTTCGACAGCACATATATCCCGGCATCATGGTACAGCTGCCCCGATAGTTTTTCGTTTGGATGGCAAAACGGCGAATTTTCGTCACTGGGCATCCCTCCTCATGGAAACTATATTTCTTCGATAAATTATCAGGCAGATACGGTTACCGCAATATCAAAATTAATTTCCCCATATTTTAATTTCGATGGATTAGGCAGCATCAGCCTTATATTTGATGCTTATGCCGATCACGAATTTTCGGTTTTGGTAAGCAGCGATACAGGCCAGGTTTTTTCCGATACCCTTTTGCAACAAAATTCGACAAGCGGCTGGGAAAGTTTTTCTATAGACTTATCGCAATTTGCCGGTTTGGGCCATATAAAAATTGCCTTTGCAAATAATGATCAGAATGATTTATTATCGCTGTTTGCAATCGACAATTTTAGTTTAACCGCAACAGTGCAGGCAAACCACGACATTGGGATTTCGGCTTTGCTAAGTCCCGTGCCTTCGCAACAATTTTCGGCAATCGAGGATATTGGCGTTCGCATCAGGAATTATTCGCAGGTTAGTGTTTCAAATTTCCTTGTGGGTTTTAAAATAAACGATGGTTTTGTTTATATCGATTCAATTTCGACCAACCTTTTGGCGGGCGATAGTCTTGATTACTTTTTTTCCCAAACAGCCGATATGTCGGTTCCCGGCAATTATGTTTTTACTACCTGGGTAAATAAATATTACGATATCAACCCAATAAACGATACGCTCGAAACACTGTTAGTTTCAACATATCCCACAATTACAGATTATCCCTATCTCCAATCTTTCGAGCAGGAAAATTTTTGGCTTACCGGTGGACAAAACGTTTCGTGGCAACAAGGCATCCCGGCAGGTAATTTTATTAATTCGGCATCCGACGGACAAAAAGCCTGGGTTACAAACCTAAGTGGCAGTTACAATGTATATGAAGCATCGTGGGTGCGCAGCCCGGTTTTCGATTTTACAAATTTGAGTGCACCTGTTTTGTCTTTCGATATTTTAATTGATTGCGAAGAATTTGAAGATGGTGCCTGCCTTCAGTTTTCAATCGATCAGGGCGACACATGGACTACTCTTGGTGCTGTTGGCGACAACCAATATTGGTACAATAGCACTTGGGTAACAGGGCTTACAAATTTCGGGACTTACCAGGGTTGGTCGGCAAACCCGTTCCAGGGCTGGGTAAATGCCGAATATGATTTATCATTTCTGAACGGGCAGGCCGGGGTACGTTTCCGTTTCTTGTTTGGATCGACCGAAAATTTTAATTCATTAGAGGGTTTTGCTTTTGATGATTTTCGGATATACGACATCCAGGGGCACGACCTGGCAATTACCGGCCTGGCTTATCCGATAGGAAATTGCACTATGAGCAATGTCGAACCCGTTATGGTTGAAATAAAAAACATGGGATTAAACGATGTTTCAGGTTTTGAGCTTTCGTACCGTTTAAACAACGAGATACCAATTACGGAATTTATTACTGATACCATTGCTGCGGATACTACTTTCTTTTATACTTTTTCTACCCCGGTTAATTTGTCGGCACCGGGGATTAAAAGTTTTTTCCTTAGCTTGAATGACTCGGCCGATCAGGCTGCTTTTAACGATACATTGACGGTTGTTCTGGAATTGGAAATTTCGAGCGAACTCCCGTATTTTGAAAATTTCGATGCAGGTGTTTTGCCCGAAGGATGGTTCCGCTCGCAGGCTGCCGGATCGGATGGCTGGCTTTTTGGCGACAACCTCGGAAGTTTTTATTTCCCGGTACCTGCCCATGGCATGTATGCTGCATCAAACGACGATACTTGTTATTGCAATGCAAGTGCCGATATGCTGATTACACCTGCTTTCGATTTTAGTCAGTATCAAAGTATTAATATTGAATTTGATGCCTATCTGACCGGATACCTTAATTCGAGTGGCAGTGTTTTGGCAAGTTACGATTGTGGTTTTAGCTGGCAAACCGTTTCATATATTCCGGGAAGTGCTTTTTCCTGGCAAACCATAAATCTCGATTTAAGCGCATATTCGGGTTATTCGAGTGTGAAACTTGCATTCCTCCACAACGATAACGGAGGGTGGGGCGCAGGCCTTGCCATCGACAATGTTTATTTAACAGGAACAGCTTTCGCGCAAACCCAGCAAATAGCTTTGGTTAGCGGATGGGGAATTATGTCGGGCTATATCGATCCAACAAACCCTGCTATCGATTCTGTTTTTTCTGAAGTTGTAAGCAATCTTGTAATTGTAAAAAACGGATCGGGACAAGTGTACTGGCCATATTTTGGTTTAAATATTATTGGGAACCATGAAATTGGCGAAGGATATCAATACTCAATGAACCAGGCTGACACGCTACACATAACCGGAGTTCCTGCATTTCCACAATACACTACTTTAAATATTTCGGCGGGCTGGAGTATTATAGCATATCTTCGAAATGTACCTGCATTGGCTACTGAAATGATGAACCCGATTGTATCAGAAATTTTATTAATGAAAAATGAAAATGGCCTGGTATTCTGGCCTGCATTTAACCTTAACATGATTGGTGATATGAAACCAGGAAAAGGCTATCAAATAAATTTGTCAAGCACGGTTTCGTTTTCGTACCCTGCAAATCCATAAAACAAGGGAGTATTTTTCTTAGCCCAAATCTGACTTGGATATGCAGCCAAACCATCATCAAAAAGATGAAACTATTGAGGCTCATATAAACTTGTGCATACTCTCTTATCAAATAGTAAATTTCATAAGGCACAGATTAAAACAATACCGTATTACAGAAAAAACATTACAGTATAATATACTGAATAGCCAATCAGGCAAAGTGCAATTTTTTGTAGTGCTAAAAACGAATTGAAGCTCTACAGAATCCTTGCACTTAATATATTAGAATCTAAAATTAGCAAGTTGGATTAGGAATAGCTATTTATAAAAAAAGCTTCCATCTTTACTTTATTGTGTATAATAAAGACGGAAGCTTGTTGAGATAAAATCAGGATTTAAGTCCTGAAATATTCTATCCCCTTTGTAAACATGTTATCATAAAATGACTGCCAGAACCAGCTGTCTTTCGGTGATAATCTTAACCCTTAGTCTTTTCAATCATATGATTAATTACCTTACTATGTTCATGTTGAGGACTGAACATAATAATCTCTGCATCAGCATTAACCTTTACATTATGCCCGGCTGGCCAGTAAAACATATCATTGGTGCTTACGGTTTCCTGAATGCCATCTGCATCAGTGGTTGTAATTTCACCCTTTAAAACATAACCCCAATGTGGACATTGGCATAAGTTTCCTTCAAGTCCCATAAAGAGCGGGGTGGTATCTACCCCGGCAGAAAAGCTGAAATACTCAGCGCTTATTTTACCCAACCCGGATGCATCACCGAAATCGTTTCTTTGACGGATAACAGCTCCAGGTATTTCCATTTTAACTTCAATGTTTTCTTTTGCAATTTTCATTTTAATTTCTATTTTATATAACTATGGATGTCATTTCCAAAGCGCTATTGCTGCATCCATTTAAAGCAACAGGGCCATATTCAATTAATTTATTGATAAAAGTTCATTCCGCAGGTACGATATTTTGATTCATACTGAAAAAATTATCCGGATCGTACCTGTGTTTAATTTTTGTTAGCCGTTCATAATTATCCTTATAGCTGGCTTTAATTCGTTCCTGTCCTTCATCCATAATGAAGTTTAAATAAACACCTCCTGATGAATATGGGTTAAGAGCCTCCCAATATGCTTTACTCCAATTCGTGATTTTTTGAGCATTTGCAGAGTCCGGGTCAACTCCTACAATTACACCCGCATATTTTGCATCGCGATAGGCCCATGGGGTATCATTTTTACCTGCCCGGCTTGCCTTACCACTTATGGGGTACATATGCATTTGTGAAAAAAGGGTTCATATCCATTACAGGTTTGAATATTTCCGGGCCGTTTTTAACATTACCCGAATAACACCATACAATACCAATAAACTTTTCGTGTCTTTTCATATTCTGCGCTTTCCGGGAAAATTAGTTCCCCCCTTATTTTTGATGCAAATTCGTCTTGGATATCTTTTTGCACATTTCTTACCATATCCATCATAATATTTAACTTAAAAGTTTTCAATTACA
>JAYENH010000030.1:0-6066 GCA_034721995.1 Bacteroidota bacterium | reverse complement strand
GATCAACAAAAGCAGGATTGTGGTTAACAATGCAATTAATCTGTCGATCAACTGGTAAAACAGTATCGGTTTTTAAAAGGCAGCTCTCGAACCGATAATTAAAAGTGCTTTGCTGTGAATACTCATATTTATCGAGACCTATCTCATTGTCGCGGTTTCCGTAAATAATGCAATTGGCAAAATAAGCATTTTCGATGGGTCTTACGTTAATATTTTCGTTTACATCTTCGTAATAATTATTGATAATCAACGATGGCGTTACCCTGTTAGAATAAGACCAATAATTTCCGAAAGTGCAATGATAAAATTGGTAATCACCACCAATTGCCAATGCCGCCGAATATTGCCCACAATTTCCGAAAACACAATTTGATGCCTGGATTTTTGCCCCTTGTGCATATAAACCAACTGCATTCATGTTTTCAATTTTTGTATTCGACAAAATCAATGTAGGCGAAGAATTAAAAAAAGTGTCAACCTGCAGGCCGATAATTGCATTTTTAATTATTGCATGATCGATAACATTGTCATGGCTTCCTGAAAGCAAATGAATATAGCCCCACTGCCCGGGAACATCGCGGTACATATATTCCAGTCGATCGCCCTGAAAAACAACAGGCTCTTCTACAGTTCCTTCAACTATTAGTGTACCCAATACATATAGGCTGGCCTGGTGATGAAAATGCAACTGGCAGCCTTCTTTTATCGTGAGTGTTTTTGCAGAATCGACTACCATATAATTATATATCAGATATGGTTTTTCTGCTGTCCATGTTTGTGTAGCGAGGTAATCTGCATTAATTAAAAAATAGTCCTGCCCGAAAGCAACAAGGTTCACATCCTGGATATTGTCGTTTATCTGAAAAATAATCGAATCCTCTATCACCATTGGGGTTGTTGCATCATTGGGATCGACAGTAACTTCAACGAAAATAAAAATACTGTCGTTCGCCCTTATTTCAACATCCGATACAGAATTATCATTTATCCCATTAACATTCATCCTGAAATTAGATTGATTGCCACCAACCAGTTTTATCTTATTAATTATAATTGTGCCCTGCTCGGGATTTTTAACCGTAAACCTTTTTGTGGTCGATCCAATTTCAGTAAATACTGTATCAAACATCACAGTATCAATCGAAAACTCCAATATGATATTATCATCCGAAATAATTATTTCTTTATTACAAGATAATAAGATTGCCAAAACCGGAACTAAAAATATGCTATATCTAAGAATATACTTCATGCCTATATTAAATTGTCAAAATTAATAATTAATAATTCACTTTACCTGAAATATTTATTGCGATGCAAATAATAATCATAACGCAATATTAGTAATCAAATTTTCCTGCTACAAATTTTATGTGAGAAGATTATATTTTTATGATTTCGTCATGAATTGCCCGGTTTTATTTAATAGAGATAAAAATATAAAAAAAACAATTCAATGCCTTTGGCTTTTAAGAAAATGAAAATACCTTTGTTGTAAACATTTTTAACTTAAAATTTAATAAAATGGCTTACGTAATTAATGATGATTGTACTGCTTGTGGTACATGTATAGATGAATGTCCGGTTGATGCTATCTCGGAAGGTGATATTTATGTAATTGATGCTGATGAATGTACAGATTGTGGCGCATGTGCCGATGTATGTCCGGTTGAAGCAATACATCCCGAGTAGTTCGAGTTTACTTATTGTAAACAATATTTGAAGCCTGCAAGTTTTTGCGGGCTTCTTTTTTCTGAAAAATCCGGTTCTCAGTCTACAGTAGGCAGCGCGCAAACTGTAACAATTTTTGTTTCCCACCTCTCATCCTCACAAACAAAAAAGTGTTATTTTTGAGTGGCATAATTCTTGGAAAATCGCTGAAATTTTTGATATGAAGAAGCTTATATTTTCAATCTCATTTATAGTTTGCCTACTGGTTTCATTAACATCATCGGCACAAAAAAACAGCAACGATAGTGCATTTATTCGTGGAGATGTTTTATATGTGGTTGATTCTCTTCCAATGAAAATTCTTGACGAAGTTATTATACATGGCAAGACAAGCTGGAAACATAGACGTAAAGTTCGACGTTACAATAAGTTATATCGTAAAGTGAAAAAAGTTTACCCTTATGCAAAAATTGCTAACAAACGAATTTCAATGATTGAAAAAAACATGACAGCATTTAAGACCGAAAGAAACAGGAAAAAATATGTTGCCATGCAGGAAGAAAAACTTAAAAAGGAATTCGAAAAAGAACTCAGAAAACTAACATTCTCAGAAGGACGCATTTTGATAAAATTAATCGATCGTGAAACCGGCGAGACATCTTATGAATTAATAAAACAACTACGCGGAAACCTTTCGGCATTTTTTTGGCAATCTATTGCACGTTTATTTGGGGCTAACCTAAAATCGGAATACGATCCCGACAATGAAGACAAAATGATTGAGAATATTATTGTCAGGATCGAAAACGGAGAATTGAAATAAATTGTTAAACTGTTAAACTGTTAAATTGTTGGAACAATGGAATGATAAAGGACAAACCAGTACCCAATAACCGGCAAGCATGAAACCAAAAATAATATTTACCGATCTTGATGGGACATTTTTAAACTCGAATAATGAATGGAGCGAGGCAGATTTCCAAAGCCTGATATCATTAAAAAAGAAAAATATTGTTCGGGTTGTTGCAACGGGGCGTTCTTTGTATTCTGTACATAAAGTACTTGCCCCCGATTTTCCTATCGACTACCTTATATTTTCGTCGGGAGCAGGTATAATGGATTGGCAACACAAAAAAATATTGCTTTCGCAAAAATTAAATTCGGAACAGGTAATATCAATTTCAAAAATACTAAAACAAAGCGAAACAGATTTTATGCTCCACTATCCTATTCCCGAAAACCATCATTTTGTTTATCATTCAACCGGAAAAGATAATGCCGATTTTTTTCATCGCATCAAAATTTACAAAGCCTTTGCCACCCCGATGTTACTGAGCGAGGAGACTTTTGGGGATGCCTGTCAGGTTATTGCAATTATTAGAAAAGATTTGGGTCTTTTCAACAAAATAGCAAATCGTTTCCCCAATGTAAAAGTTATACGTGCCACTTCGCCATTAGACCATCAGTCTATTTGGATCGAGATTTTCCCAACTTCAGTTTCTAAAGGCAAAGCTGCCGAATGGCTGTGCAACAATTTAAAAATCGACCCCCAATTCAGCATGAGTATCGGCAACGACTATAACGATATCGACCTGCTCGATTTTACCGAATTGAGCTATGTAGTTGAAAATGCCCCCGATGAATTAAAAAGCAAATACCAGCTATGTGGCCATCATAATTGTAGTGCATTCTCGGAGGTAGTGGGTGTTTTTTGCTAATGCAGGATTCTCCTGAGTTTTATGTGCCTCATTTGGTTAAATTCAACATCACACAAAACTACCAACAAGCAATAAGGAAATAATTTTTCAGCCATCTTATTCAATCCAGCCGATTTTCTTATCTTTGCTTTCGATGGAAATATTGCTTTACATAGGAATTGTACAATCGCTGTTTGCCAGCCTGCTGATGTTTACAAAGAAAAATCGGCAGATTTACGACGTAGTGCTGGCTATTTGGCTGTTACTTATTGCCTTGCAATTATTGTCGAGCTTATTCAACTTAAAATTCGAAAAATTTGCTTTTTCAGGTCTTATCATGTTAAAGCTGATACCCTTTACTTTTGGGCCTTTTGTTTATATATATGCCAAAATGCTCATACTCGCAAAACCGATATTCAGGGTAAGATATTTTTTTCATTTTCTGCCATTTATTTTAGCTGTTTTGCTATTTCTGATTTTTGCCTCGAAAGAAGTAATTTTAGCCGAAGTTAAAACAAGTTTTCTTGGTTTCGAGTCTTCATTATACCATTATATTTACTCATTGCTGATTATTGGATCCATTATGTTTTATGTTGTTCAGGTGCTATACTTAATCCGCGTACACGAAAAAAATGTTTATGATTATTACTCCAACGAGTCGCATAAAACTAACCTGCGTTGGCTCAACACAACCTCCATGATTTTTGCAATGGCGTATTTGCTCGCTGTTACATCACATTTGTTCAATTTTTTTCTTAATCTAAAAAACCCTGTATTTCAGCCTGATATTTTTCCTATTATCGGCCTAACCCTTTTTGCTTATACAATTAGTTTTTTTGGATTTAACCAGGAGGCTATTTTTATGAGCCAGAGTTTTATAAGGCTGCAACGGCGCAAAGACAGACTGGCTGATGCAGGTAACGATGAAATAAAAACACATATACGCTACGAGCGCTCGGGATTAAAAGATGATGAAGCACAAACCTACATAGAAAACATAAAGGCTTTCATGGAGAACGAAAAACCTTACCTGAACGGAAGTTTCAATATTGAGATAATGTCGCATAGGCTGAATATCCCAAAGCATTTTATCACCCAGGTGCTTAACGAACTAATGAAAAAGAATTTTTACACTTTTGTTAACGAATACAGGATTGAAGAAGTTAAGCGCAGAATGGCAGATAAGAAAAATGAAAATCTCACTTTGCTTGCCCTGGCTTATGATTCAGGTTTTAATTCAAAATCATCTTTTAATACAATTTTTAAAAAATTAATTGGAAAAACACCATCAGAGTACAAAAACCAAATTGGCGAAGAAAGGAAATGATGGAATGGTGGAATGGAGGAATGGTGGAATGATGGAATGGTGGAATGATGGAATGGTGGAATGGAGGAATGGTGAAATGATGGAATAGTGTAAAATAGAAGGTTCAAATCAGTTTAATTTAAACTTCCTTCTTCGGTCTTCAAACTTAAAAACATGTCAAAAATAAAAGAAGTAACAGTATATACAACAGGCGATTCGGCCAAAATCAGCACATGGTCGAATGTGCCATTTTTTTTTACCAAAACCCTTATTGCAAAAGGAATAAAAGTAAACCGGGTAAATATTAGCCCTGTGTTACTTATCGAAAAAATATATAATAAATCAATCTTGCTTTTACTTAAAAAACTTAACTGGAACCCAACATATAATTATTTCCGAACCTACATCCACTTTCTTTATGTACGAATTATTATTAAACATTCAACCCGAAAATATAAAAATTCGGATGCTAACATATTTATGACATTTAGTTTTTCATCAGGAAGATATCGAAATAAATTATCCGTACTTTTTCACGATTGGACATACCATCATTATTTTAAATATTTCGAAGAGCGCGAACCGGATATTTTCGAACGTGCATGTATAAAACGTGAGGACAAGCAAATAAAAAGTTCTGATCTTTTACTGCCACTTTTTCCCGGCATTGCCAATTATATGAATGAACGATATTATGAGAAAAATATTAAATATCTTGGAAATGTAATAAACTCTGAAATAAAAGTTGACGCAGCTGAAATAATCGAAAAAAAATTACAATCGCAAAAATTGCTCTTTGTAGGAAGTGAAAAATACATCAATGCTGCAAAGAGTTTAATCCTTGCTTTTGAGCATCTAAGAAAAAAAAATGCTGAAATGGAGTTGCATTTTATTGGAATTGAATCGCAAGATTTAGAGCCTTTGCCGAAGCGTGTAATTTGCCATGGCTATCTTGACAAAGGAAACGAAAATGAGCGAAATTTATATTACCAGCTTTTTCGTGATGCCCGTTTATTTATCAACACAAGTACAAAATGGGGAGCTTTTTCGGCCACTGTCGAGGCAATGTATTTTTATATTCCGGTTGTTATTGCTCCCTACAATGAATTCACCAAAACTTTTGGCCATGATATTGATTTTGGTAGCTATTGCGAAAAAAACGAATCCGTTTTAATTGCAGAAAAAATTGCAGAATTAATGCAGAAAAAGGATTATACTTTATTATGCAATAATGCCCATAATGCGGTAAAAGGCTTTACATGGGATGCATATATCGACAAAGTGCTGGAAGCTATTGCAAAGGAATTGCAGACAAAATAATACTTGTAATTAAATAAGCGTAAAACTTGAGAAACCTACTCTTCAGCTTCTATCTTCTGTCTCCATCTTCCC
>JAYENH010000029.1:0-6079 GCA_034721995.1 Bacteroidota bacterium | reverse complement strand
GTGAAAAACATTTTTATTTTTGACATTTTCCTAAAGCTTCCGGTTAGTGTGTAGCTTCTGCTTATGCAGGGCCCACACCGTATAAAATTAATTGCTAGTGCAAGCTACTTTACGAAAGTCCTCGCAGACTTTCTATCTGTGATTTATTTGCTAACTTTAGTGCTTAAACCACGCAACTAATCTTATACAAACACGTTACCCCCTATTAAGAGAAAATATTCTGCATAAAAAATGAAAATTAGGAAATTTAAATACCAGTACGTATATTTGTACAAAATAATGTACTAAATGGATATATCATGTTAACAACATCAATTTCAGACTTTAGAAAGAATATTAAAAAATATCTCGACAATGTAACTCAGAATTTTGAGACATTGATTATTAATCGTGGAAAAGACTCAGGAGTTGTTGTGATTTCATTGGATGAATATAATTCATTAAATGCAACTCAACACGAACTGTCTTCAAAGACAAATGAAACAAGACTTGATTCAGCAATTGAGAAACTGAAAAGTGAATCATCATTTCAAAAAGACCTCTTAGATTCATGAAATATATATTTGTAGACGAATCATGGGAGGACTATTTGTATTGGCAGAAAACCAATAAAAAGACCTTAAAAAGAATTAATGACTTACTGAAAAATATTTCTCGTGAACCATTTACAGGAATTGGAAAACCAGAACCACTGAAACATAAATATAAAGGATTCTGGTCGCGTAGAATTGATGGAGAACACAGACTTATTTCTCGGGTAAAAAACAATGAAATACATATTGCAAAATGTAGGTTTCATTACGATTAAGAAATAACAGGGGGGGAGGGTAACACCTAAGCATCGTTTTCGGCTAAAGCCAAATATCCCGATAAAAATACGGGACAAGTTGTGCCTAATATTGAACTAAACCATTCCACTGCTGCCCACTATATAAATTTTGGTTGAAACTTTTGAAGTTGAACCGGGAACGTTGAGCCTTGAACCTATATCACAAATACATAACTTTTAGTTCGCTGGCTTTGGCAGGTGTAATTGTACTATCTACAACTTCCAATAAATATATGGCTTCGTTTAATATGCGCTTTTTAAATGGCTTTTTCTCATTCAATGATTGTTGGTACACTTTTATAGCCCAATCTTCCGAAGAGGCAATCCTTTGCACAGCATTTTTCAGAACACCTTCTGGGAGTTCTGATAAAACAGAATCAAGTACTTTATTTACAACAAGTTTTCTGCTTATAAAGTATTTGGGATTTTCGCTATCTGCTTTCACTTTGTTTAAGTAAAGCAAAGCATTCTCAAAATCGCTTTTAGCATAAAAAACTGCAACCATATTCAATAAAGCATCTTCGAAATGTGGCGATATTTTAATTGCCTTTGCAAAATAATCAATTGCTTTTTCATGTTCGCCTTTCATTTCGTAACATGTTGCCAGATTATTTAAAACGTGCATATTGTTTGGGTGATAAGAAAACGATTGCTGATATTCTGAAAATGCTTTGTCGATATTGCCCAAACTATAATATGCCGATGCCTTGTACCAGGACAATGGCATGGCCGTATTATCTACACTGTATAACACATTTTCGGCCTTTTCTATTTCTGAAATAACCTGTTCATACTTGTTGTCATCTCTAAAACCAAGGGCTTTTTTAGTATGATATTCCGACTGGCTTTTCGAAAATCCAGTCCATATAGCTGCAAGCAGAATAATAATTACAGCATAGTTTACCAACTTTCCGTATTTGAAATCAATATCTTTTACGAAAGGGAAATATTTGCGGTACAAGTGAACAATAGAAATAACATAAATACCTAAAAATACACTAAGCTCAATTCTCTCTTTTGGAAAACTAAGCATAGCAATTACTATATAGCTTATTAAAGCGAAAAAAAGTATCAACAATAAAACCTTGTCTTTTTTGTCGATATCATGTTTCATCAAACGATATAAATAGTAAAAAAGAATCAGAAAAAAACCGACATAAAGAATAAAAGCAAAAATTCCATTTTCAGCCAACACTCCAACAAAATCGTTGTGTGGCCTGATAAACATAATAATACCTTCTTCCGATCGCAAACCTCCTGTACCATAAGCGGGCAAAGCAATTTTCCAATTTCCTGTTCCCACTCCAAGTAGGTAGTTGTCGCGGTACATATCAACCGATTTTTCCCATAAGTCGATACGTTCCAATGAAGATCCAAAACGATAATTCCTGATCCAATCGGCCTGTTTATCGATGGTTTCCCACGAATCTAATTTTGCATAAACAAACACCGAAATAATTATTACACTAACGAAAATGAGAAATCCAACAACAAATTTCCGAATTGACTTGCCATCGAATTTAAAAAGGCGGTAATAATTAAGAACAATAACAATAGTTAGTACAATAGAAACCACCATAGCCATCCACACGGATTTAACGAGAAGTACTATTACCATAGCCAGACTCAAAAAACCAGACAAAACAGCCAGCCATCGCCACATTCCACGATTATATAAAATCGCATACAAACTAAAAGGCAGGCTCAAAAACAAAACCTGGGCATACAGGTTACGATGCGCCGACAAGCCTTTAACGTAGTACGACAACTCGTGGCTCAACCCTATTGAAGAAGTAAGATTGATAAATTGGGCTATTCCGATCAGTGAATGTAAAATACCAAAAACAACAATATATTTCGAAATTGTAGCAACAGGATTGCTTTCGATTGAAAATACATAAATGCCCAGCATTACAAAGGCTATAAAAGGGGGAATTGTTAACCAAATAGAAAATGCCTCCGGTTTATTTGTTGCTACAAAAATGCTTAATCCTGCAATTATCCAAAATGCAAGCAACATTAATACCGGTACATCAAACATATTTCTAAATTGGAAACTGGCATTTTTCTTTTTCCTGAAATAAAACAAGAAAATAAAAAATGCCAATAATGATATCCCGAAAACAGTGAGCCGTGGCATTAATGCGGCATCAAGTACCTGAGGCAAAAAAACTAATGGAACAATGAGTAAAAAGATAATCCCAAACCAATTTAATATCGAAATATTTTTGTTTCCTTTTATACTACTCTTCATAATTTCAAATAATAACGCCCCAAAGATATTCAACTTTCGGTATTTCACGAGACCAATTAAAATTGGGATTTAAAAATAAAACTATATTTTTGGGATAATAGAAAACAAAAGCCACATAACATAAAAACGATGAACAAAGTTGCATTAATAACGGGTATAACAGGGCAGGACGGAGCATACCTTGCCGAGTATTTATTAAAGAAAGGATACAAAGTTCATGGAATAAAACGACGAAGTTCGCTTTTTAACACTAATCGTATAGACCATATTTATCAGGATCCACATGTTGAAAACCAGAATTTCGTTTTGCATTATGGAGACCTAACAGATTCGACCAATTTAATAAGGATTATTCAGGAAATACAACCCGATGAGATTTACAACCTTGCAGCCATGAGCCATGTGCATGTAAGTTTCGATACTCCCGAATACACGGCAAATGCCGATGGAGTAGGCACATTAAGGATTTTGGAGGCAATAAGGTTACTGGGACTTACTAAAAAAACCAGGTTTTACCAGGCATCAACCAGCGAATTATACGGCCTGGTACAAGAGATCCCCCAAACAGAAAAAACCCCGTTTTATCCGCGAAGCCCTTATGGTGTGGCAAAACTGTATGGATACTGGATTACTGTAAATTATCGAGAAGCATACGGGATGTATGCCTGCAACGGTATTTTATTCAACCACGAATCGCCGATTAGGGGCGAAACTTTTGTTACACGAAAAATTACACGTGCAACTGCAAAAATTGCTTTAGGCTTACAGGAAAAATTATTTCTTGGCAATCTTTCGGCACAACGAGATTGGGGACATGCCAAAGATTACATTAGGGCAATGTACCTTATGTTACAGCAAGATGAAGCCGAGGATTTTGTTATTGCAACCGGAAAAACAACAAGCGTACGCGATTTTGTTACGATGTCGTTTAAAGAAGTTGGTATTGAGCTTGAATTTACAGGGAAAGCCGAAAATGAAAAAGGAAGAATAAAAAAATGTAACAATCCAGATTTTAAATTGGAAAAAGGGAAAGTAGTGGTCGAAGTAGATAAGCATTACTTCAGGCCAACCGAAGTTGATTTACTTGTAGGCGATGCTACAAAAGCCAAAACCCTTCTTGGATGGGAACCCCTGTTTTCACTTTCAGAATTAATAAAAGACATGGTACAAAACGATGTAAAACTGATGAAAAAGGACAAGTACTTGAAAGAAGGAGGATACCATGTTCTGAATTATTTTGAATGATTGAACTGGAACATATATAACATAGTGCCGTACACTTCAACAATTCACTTAAGTTAAATACATAGAGACGGATGATGAAACCCGATTCAAAAATATTTATTGCCGGTCATAATGGCTTAGTAGGAAGTGCCATTACACGATATTTAATCGACAATGGATACCAAAACTTAATTACACGAAACAGGGCAGAACTTGATTTGCTCAATCAAACTGATGTTGATATTTTTTTTAGAAAAGAGAAGATTGAGTATGTTTTTTTTGCAGCTGCAAAAGTTGGCGGCATAATGGCAAACACAACTTACCGGGGCGAATTTATTTTCGAGAATCTACAGATACAAAACAACATCATCCACTTTTCGTACAAACACGGAGTAAAAAAGTTATTGTTTTTAGGCAGTAGTTGTATTTATCCGAAAAATGCGCCACAGCCTTTAAAGGAAGAATATTTATTAAGCTCCGAACTTGAATATACCAACGAACCTTATGCAATTGCAAAAATTGCCGGCCTAAAAACCATCGAAAGCTATAACTTGCAATACGGCACTAATTTTATTGCAGCCATGCCAACAAATCTGTTTGGGTTAAACGACAGTTTCGATCTTGACAATTCGCATGTATTACCTGCCCTAATCAGAAAAATTTTATTAGGGAAATTCCTGGACGAAAGAGATTTTCATAGTATTAGAAAAGATTTCAAAAAAAATCCGGTAGCAGACTCCGATAATTATCTATCTGAAGAAAAAATCCGCAAAATCTTGTCCCATTATGGAATCAAAGAAAACTCAAGTGGTGTAGAAATAACATTGTGGGGCAGTGGTGAACCAATGCGGGAATTTCTGTTTTCCGACGATTTGGCCGAAGCCTGCCTGTTTTTAATGAACAAGATTGATTTTAAAGACCTCGTGGCCTTTAGTAATCAAACATCATCGGTAAAAAATAAAGAAATAAGAAATACACATATAAATATTGGAACAGGAAAAGACATTAAAATACGGGAGTTGGCAAAAATTATTTCTGAAATTATTGGCTTTTCGGGCAAATTATTGTGGGACAGCAGCAAACCCGATGGCACACTAAGAAAATATTTAGATGTATCGAAACTTGCTTCCTTAGGTTGGAAACACAAAACATCGCTTATTGATGGTATCGAAAAAGTTTACAATAATTACATAGCCCATCTGTGAATAAATTATACGATATAATCAGTAATTTAATTACCTCGGGGAATTCACGAAGTGTTAAAGCAAAGAAAAACATCATTTACTCTTTCGTTATTCGTGGAGTAAGTATGTTAACCACGCTCTTTCTGGTCCCTATTACGCTTGGCTATGTAACCGAGGTTGAATATGGCATTTGGATTACTCTTAGCACCTTTATAATTTGGTTTAGCATTTTTGATGTTGGATTGGGCAATGGGCTTAGGAATAAGTTTGCCGAAGCAATTGCAAAAAAAGACACCAATCTCGCACGTACTTATGTTAGTACGACTTATGCCGGTTTGACTATTATTTTTGGAGCAGTGTTAATAATTTTTCTTGGCATATTCCCTTTTGTCAACTGGAACTTACTGTTTCAGGCCGGGGACGAAAACAGCAATAATATAAGGATACTTGTTCTTATACTATTCGTCTTTTTCACTATTCGCTTTATCTTACAATTAATCAGCACATTGTTGATTGCCGATCAACGCCCGGCAATTGCAAGCCTTATCGATCCAATAACAAACCTAATTGTGCTTGTTATCATTTATG
>JAYENH010000028.1:0-6080 GCA_034721995.1 Bacteroidota bacterium | reverse complement strand
GGTTTTATGATGGGGCAAGTTCGGAATTGTTGCCTCCTCCTTATTTTGTAAGCCCTGATGTAACGACAACTTATGAAGTTTGGATTGATGATTTTTGTGGTTCACCAACTGGTTATTATTCAATTACAATATTTGTTTTTGAACCGCCGGATATTGAAATTCGCGCTGACATTGAAGCAGGATGTAAGCCATTGACCGTAAATTTCTATGATGAGCTTTACGAAGCCGGAAAAACTTACGATTGGGATTATGGCGATGGCAGTAACGATTTACTTTCGTACCTGCCCAACCCCGAACATACTTTTTATAGCACCGGAATTTATAGTGTTACATTAGAAGTGATATCGCCTGCCGGCTGTGTAAGTATTGTTACACATCCGGAGCTTATTGAAGTGTATCCCGTACCAAAAGCAAGGTTTCACCCCGATCCGGTTATCACCAGCATTGTAGATCCCCATGTGTTTTTCAATAATAATTCAGATGATAATTTTATTAATACCTGGGACTTTGGCGATGGTTCTGATCCTTCAAATGCAATAAATGGCGAACACTTGTACCACGGTGTTGGAGAGTATTTAATAACCTTAAATATTGAGAACGAAGAAGGTTGTGTTGATAAAACGGAACAAATTATTACAATCAGGAACGAATACACTTTTTATGTTCCGAATGCTATTAGCCCAAACAGCATGATTACAGAGAATAGGTATTTTATGGCAACAGGTGTGGGTATCGATCCAAAAAATTTCCACATGATTATTTATGATCGTTGGGGAACTAAAATATTTGAAACCTTCGATGTTTTTCACCCCTGGGATGGAAGGGTATTTGGCTCGGATGCGGAAAAAGGAGCAAGCTTTCCCTGGGTAATAATTTATAAAGATATGAATGGCGAAGAACACAGGGAGTCGGGAACCGTAACTGTTATAAACTAATAATGAGAACTATAAAAATTCAGATATGAAAACTAAAGTAATTATATTGCCCATACTATTATTCCTACTCGGAGGGGCACTCTCGGCACAACCTCTTCAGATATTCCCATATAGTACATACCCTGTACTTGCAAATCCAACTAATTTGGTAGAGAATGTACTTATTACAGGTTGTTTGCAAGCATATAATGTATCTTATACAGGCGATAACCAATCAATAGGTTATTTCCATTTAAACCCGGCTGCCAACCCTCCTAATTTCCCATTTACCGGAGGAGTTGTAATGACATCAGGCCTGGCAACAAATGCTGCCGGACCAAATAATTCGAGTTCGGTTTCCTACAATTCATCCGGTCCCAGCGATCCTAACCTGAATGCACTGATACCACAAAGTACAAATGATGCATGTGTATTGGAATTCGATTTTATTCCTGCCGATAATGTTATGGCATTCCATTATATGTTTGGCTCCGATGAGTATCTGGAATGGGTAAACTCAAGTTTTAACGATGTGTTTGCATTTTTTCTTACCGGCCCAAACCCCAATACAGCAGCCCCTGCTTATTCAAACTTAAACATTGCACTTGTGCCGGGAACTCCTACTCCCGTTAGTATCAACAATGTTAACAATGTTGCAAATTCGGCATATTACTATAATAATGGTACAGGCAGTACGCCCTCAAACGAGGCCTGCCAGTACGATGGTTATACCGTTCCGCTTTGGGCGCACAAAGCGGTTATCCCCTGCGAAACTTATCATATTAAACTCGCCGTTGCAGATGCCGGTGATAGTGCTTTGGATAGTGGGGTTTTTCTCGAAGAAGGAAGCTTTTTGTCTGGCGAAGTAGTTTCAATGAACAATATTAATCCTGTTGGAACTAACAACACTATTATTGAAGGTTGCGAAAACTATTATGTTTTTACCCGTACCGACACCACCGACATGTCACTGCCATTGGATATTTTAATGAATATATCGGGGACAGCAAGTGTAGGTTCCGATATTTCGGGATTTCCTACAGCATTCTCAATCCCGATTGGGCAAACAGCCGATACGATTTTTTATTCGGCTTTGCTCGATAATATTGCCGAAGGAACCGAATATCTTGTTTTTACATTGCTGAATGGATGTCCTTGTACTATTGGTTCTACTGCCGACACTATATGGATTATCGAAAATGTTACGCTTGAGGGTGGCATTGTTAATAACGATACCCTTATTTGCAACCCATTGCCACAAACAGTAATCCTACATGCGGTAGTTAGTACCGATCCTTCAATTACTCATTTTTTATGGGGATCGGGCGAAACAACTTCCTCAATTTCTGTGCAACCACCAACCGGAGATATAACCACATATTATCTTCAGGTGTGGGACGATTGTGGCCAGACACTCGAAGATAGTGTAACCATTACAGTTTCCGATTTGTCGACGGCAACAGTGGTGCCGGTTGATCTTGTTTGTAACGATGTTTGTACAGGTTCGGTAAATATAGTCCCCGACAATGGTTTTGCCCCCTTTACTTACGCATGGAGCCCTGCCGGCTTAGGTTCGGCAACTTCAGGAGTTGCAACAACTTTATGTGCAGGAACTTATAGTACTACTATACACGATATTTTCGGATGTACCTATAGCGAGTCATTTATTATTACCGAACCACCTGCTGTTACCCTCGATTTTACATCTTCACCTGCTACATGCCCTGGTGCCAGCGACGGTTCACTTACCGTAACTGTAAACAACGGTTTTCCGCTTTACGATTTAACCTGCTCGACCCAGGGATCTGCTATTGGCATATCATCATCTACATATACATTCGATAGTATCCCGACAGGAAACTATACAGTAAATGTGGTTGATGGCCGGGGATGCCTTTCTGCCGGAGTTTTTACAGTCGATGAATTGGAACTGACCTATACAACTACCATTGATGATGTAAGTTGTTTTGGTTATCAGGATGGATCGGTAAGTATAAATATTACCGGAGGCACTGCTCCTTATAATTACGAGTGGTCTACAGGAATTACTACTTCCAATTTACAAAATGTAGTTACCGGAAACTATTATTGTACTGTAATCGATGCACATGACTGTTCAATTGTTGTTCCGGTTACTATTGAAGAACCTGATGTATTGACAATGGCCAACTCGCTTGATACAACAATGTGCCTTAGCGAAACAGCGACACTCGAAGTTATGGCTTATGGAGGTACAACACCTTACACATATCAGTGGAGCGATGCCAGCCTTTCGGGTGGCATAGTGCATGTTTCGCCAACTATTAGCACACAATATACTGTTACTGTTTTTGATGCAAATAATTGCAACGCATCCAGTCCGGGAGTTTTTGTCGAACTCTTCCCTGCTGTTACACCTACTGCTTATGCAAATATCGACTCGATTTGTAAAGGAGAATCAACAGTAATTTATTGTGATGTTACAGGTGGAAATGGAGGTCCGTATTTCTTTACTGACGAAAACGACGATCCCATAGAAATACCAATGACTGTTGACCCGGAAGTAACTTATACTTATACATTATTTGCAAAAGATGATTGTGGCTCGCCACAGGATTCCTCAATTATTACAATATTTGTAATGGATCCCGATCCAGGTGAATTCTTAACTGACGATTCTGTTGGTTGTGCTCCATTTACAGTACAATTTACCGAAACTTCGCCCGATGTGGGACAAAGCTTTTTCTGGAATTTTGGCGACCTTGTTGATAATGGCTATGCTAATAGTAAGAACCCTGTATACACTTTTGAACATGCCGGCAGTTTTGATATTTCATTAACTATTACTTCAGATTTTGGCTGCAAAACAACAATTGTGTACGAAGAGTTTATAACTGTACTTCCTCAACCTAATGCTGAATTTTTACCCGATAGGATAAGTACAAGTATGCTCGATCCTGTTATCCATTTCGAAAATCTGACATCGGGAGGTGTAATAGATGCAATTTATTACGATTTTGGCGATGGTCATCAACTTGATCAGGAAATAGATGTATTTATGGATGTACAACATTTATTTCAGGATACCGGCAGATATGTTGTTAGGATGATTGCAGAAAATACCGTTGGTTGTCTCGACACATGCTATCAAATAATACGTATCCTAAGTGATGAGTCGTTTTACGCACCAAATGCTTTTAACCCCACCAGCCCAAATATTGAGAATAGGACTTTCCGCCCATTGATATATGGTGCTGATATTGAAAATTACCATTTAATTATTTTCGATCGTTGGGGACATAAAGTATTCGAAACTTTCAATTTCTATCATGGATGGGACGGACGAATAAATGATGGGAAAATTGGTCAGATTGGTTCTTACACCTGGACTATAATATTTAAAGATAAGTTAGGCAAAACAATCCGTAAGTCTGGAATTGTAAACCTTATTCGATAATTTTTTTATTTTGTGTTTTTAAGAGGGCTTCGGCCCTCTTTTTTTTTGAATTGTCAGGAAACGTAGTGAGTTTTTAGATTATTACTATAATCCACAATACCGATTTGCTTCACTTTTGAGGAATTTGCTATGTTCAGCTTTTTAAGCTTTTAGCCTATCATCTTTTTAATATCTGCAATAATATTTTCTGCCATACTATTCGCTTTGGATTCCGATTTTGCTTCGGCATAAATTCGTATTATAGCTTCGGTATTCGATTTGCGCAGATGTACCCAGCTTTCAGGGAAATCTATTTTTACTCCATCAACATCGTTAATTTTTTCTGATGAATATTTTTCTTTCATACTATGCAAAATAGCATCGACATTAACTTCGGGTGTAAGCTCAATTTTATTTTTCGAGATAAAATACTCAGGATAAGATTTCCTGAGTTCCGAACATTTTTTTCCGCTTTTAGCGAGATGTGTAAGAAAAATGGCAATCCCAATTAGCGCATCGCGACCATAATGTAGCTCGGGCAGGATAATCCCTCCGTTTCCTTCGCCACCAATTACTGCATGATTTTCTTTCATGGCAGCAACTACATTTACTTCCCCAACTGCCGAAGCTACATGCTTTCCGCCATGTTTTTCTGTTATATCCCGCAAAGCCCGGGTTGACGAAAGGTTCGAAGCCGTATTTCCTTTTTTCATATTTAGAACATAATCGGCCACTGCAACGAGGGTGTATTCTTCGCCAAACATAGAACCATTTTCGTTTACAATTGCCAAACGGTCAACATCGGGATCGACAACAAAACCTACATCGGCATTTTTTTTAATCATCAACTTTGAGATTTCAGTCAGGTTTTGTGGTAAAGGTTCGGGGTTATGAGGGAATTCCCCGCTTGGTTCGATATATAAAGGAATAACATTTTCTACACCAAGAACACGTAATAATTCAGGAATAGCTATTCCGCCAACCGAATTCACACAGTCGATTGCCACAGTAAAATCGGCCTTTTCAATGGCATCAATATCTACATAGGGAATTTCAGTAATTTTCTGGATATGCTTTGTGAGTTGGTTGTAATCCTTTTTTAATTTGCCAAGCCTATCGACCTCAGCATAATTTATTGCATTGAAGATTTCGGGAATTTCGGCATTTTTTAAAACCTGTTCGCCATCGGCAGCCGACAGAAACTCTCCATCTTCCTTTAAAAGTTTAAGGGCATTCCATTGCCGTGGATTATGGCTTGCAGTAATAATAATACCGCCATCTGCTTTTCTGTCAGTTACTGCCATTTCGGTTGTTGGGGTGGTAGCCATGCCAATATCGATAACATTGCAGGCCATGCCAAGCAAAGTGCCAGAAATTAATTGTTTTACCATTTCGCCCGATATCCGTGCGTCCCTTCCGAGAATGACGGTAAGGATTTCTTTGTCAGGATTCCTCGTTTTTAGCCATTGAGCATAACCGGCGGTGAATTTTAAAATATCAGCAGGACTTAAACCATCGCCTGCGCGGCCACCAATTGTTCCTCTAATCCCTGAAATAGATTTGATTAATGTCATTTGCTTTTTTTTGTTTTAGAATCAGGCAAAAGTAAAATTTTTATTAAATTAAAGACAGGAAAACAGTAATTCTGGCGAAATCTTATTTTGAGGTACTGGCAACAAATTATTTATTATTTCAACATAGTGACAAAAATCCTGAAAGGATGATCTGTAAAAGCATAGGGTAACTCTCGC
>JAYENH010000027.1:0-6081 GCA_034721995.1 Bacteroidota bacterium | reverse complement strand
TTCTAATAGCATGTGGGATATTCATCACTTTTGCAATGACACAAAACCTTAACCTTGTAGAGGATGATTATTACAAAAAAGGTGCTAATTATACCGAGCAAATGGAAATAGATAAACGTTCGGCAAAATACCTGAACACCATATATATTCAGGATGATGGAGAAAAAATATCAATTTTCTTTCCTGATGGCTTTGCCGAAAACCTGAAAAACGGAACAATGCTTTTTTTTCGGCCATCCGATAATAATAATGACATTACATTTGAAATTAACGACCAAAGCAATGTTCAGTCTATTGATAAGAAAAAACTAATAAAAGGCAGGTACATCGTAAAAATTTCATGGCAAAGTGATTCCCGGTATTATATCGAAAAAGATTTCTTTGTGAAATAGTTTTTGTATTTTTGAATCATGTATTAAAATTTTGGCATTATGATCGAAACAAAACAAAATAAGTTGAAAGAAGTATTTATAAAAGATATTGTTAATGACCTAAACTCAATACCTCCACAGTATTTAAAAACAATTTACTCAATTATTCATACATTTAAAGATAGTTCTCGAAATCAAGTACATCTAAATAAATTCTTAGAGAATTGGCTCAATACCCAATTAAATGATAAAACTGCCGATTCGTGGGATAATCTTTCAGATTGGGAAAAGGAAGATATAAATGCAGGTATTATGGATTTAGAAAACGGACAATATAAAGATATTGAACAGGTACTTGCAAAATATGAATAAATGCCAGTAGAAACCGAATACAAAATTATAATTTCAAAACGAGCAGAAAAAAGACTTGAGAACATTGTTGAATATCTTTTAGAGGAATGGAATGATAAAGTCAAATCTGATTTTATTGGCAAATTCAATAGAATGATTAGTTTTTTATCTGCAAATCCATATATGTTTCCATATTTTATTGATGAGAAAGAAATTCGAAAATGCTTGATAACCAAACATAATGCAATGTATTATCAAGTAAATAATAATGTTGTGAAAATTATCACAATACACGATACAAGACAAAACCCTAAAACTCTAAAATTATAAAGAAACATGGAAATAATTCTAACAGGCCTGATACTCGGATTAATGGGCAGCTTTCATTGTGCCGGAATGTGTGGCCCCATTGCAATAGCCCTGCCTTTGAGAGGCGATAATTATTTTCAGAAAGTTACCGGGGGGGTACTTTACAATTTAGGCCGAACAGTAACTTACGGACTAATGGGCGCAATTTTCGGACTCTTAGGACAAGGTGTCGAAATGCTTGGTTTTCAACAATGGGTTTCGGTTATTATGGGGACACTGATGATAATATCAGTTCTTTTTCCGCAACTCTTTAAAAAACAATACGACCTGAATACCAGCATGTTTTCAATTATCGGAAAACTGAAAAATGCCCTAAAAAAGTTATTCACACAAAAATCCTATAAAGCATTATTTCTGATAGGTTTGCTCAACGGATATTTACCCTGCGGACTTGTTTATATTGCACTGGCAGGGGCTATAGGCACAGGAAGTGTGCTAAACGGAACTCTTTTTATGATCCTTTTCGGGTTGGGTACCTTGCCAATGTTGCTTGGAATTTCATTACTCGGAAATATGGCAAGCGCAAAGCTTCGTAATAAAGTAAATAAATTCATTCCTGTAGTAGTTGTATTTGTTGGAATCATATTTATCCTTAGCGGATTAAATCTTGGGATTCCATATATCAGCCCTAAAAAAGAGATGATAGACAAAAAGTTTGAAAGAGAAATGAAAAAACACGAACCTGCTCTACAAAGCAATATCGAAACAATTGATTTGAGTAACTATTTTGTTGCTTCATAGCCCATGCAAGAAGATAACAAGTGCATTCACTGTGGTGCCGATTGTGGCAAAAATCCTGTTGTTTGGAACGGAATGAAATTTTGCTGTAATGGATGCAAAACCGTGTACCAAATTCTTAACGAAAATAAACTATATAAATATTATAATATTGATGATGCTCCCGGGATTAGAGTTGATGCTGCTAATACCGGTAATAAATACGCATATTTAGATAAAGAAGATATTCAGGAAAAGATTTTTGAGTTTCAGGAAGGCGATACTGTAAAAGTAAATTTCTTTATTCCGGTAATTCATTGCGCTTCGTGTATTTGGCTTTTAGAAAACCTGAGAACTTTACATAAAGGGATAAATCATTCTATTGCCAATTTTGTAAGAAAAGAAGTAAGCATAACTTTCGATAAATCAGAAATTTCGTTGAGACAATTGGTAGAGCTACTTGTGTCGATACATTACATCCCTGAAATTTCGGTCGATGATAAATCAGAAAAAGAAAAGGAATCGAAAGCAAATAAAAAGTTGCTTTACAAAATGGGGATTGCAGGTTTTGTTTTTATGAATGTAATGACTTACAGCCTGCCTGAATATTTTGGGTTGAAATTGGAAGAAGATAATATTGCCAGTCTTTTTCGTATTTTGAGTTATATTTTGGTTATACCTGTTGTGTTTTACAGCGCAAGTGATTACTTTATTTCTGCGTTTAAAAATCTCATTAAAAAGAACATAAATATAGATTTGCCAATCGCCCTCGGAGTATCTGTTTTATTTATCGTAACAAGCTACGAAATTATTTCAGGAACAGGCTCGGGTTATTGTGATAGTCTTGCCGGTTTGATATTTTTCCTTTTACTTGGAAAAAATATTCAAAGCAGGACATATCAGGCTTTGTCGTTCGACAGGGATTATAAATCGTATTTTCCGATAGCTGTTACGAAGTTTGAAGATGGCGTGGAAAAAAGTATTTTGCTAAGCGAAATTGAAATCGAAGACGAAATCCTAATCCGTAATAAGGAATTAATACCGGCTGATTCAATCCTGGTTGAAGGGAATGGTCTTATTGATTACAGTTTTGTAACAGGGGAATCGGTGCCTGTAGTAAAAAATACCGGCGATTTTATTTATGCAGGAGGGCGACAAACCGGCGGAATAATTAAAGTTAAAATTGAGAAGGAGGTTGAGCAAAGCCATTTGACAAAACTTTGGAACCAGAGTGGAACAAATGATGATGAAGAAAAATCGTTAAAATCAATTACAGATAAAGTAAGCGAATATTTTACACTTATCGTGATAGGCATTGCCCTTATTGGTTTTGCAGGATGGCTTATTGCCGGAAATTTTACGGTTGCAATTTTTGTGTTTACCGCTGTACTAATTGTTGCTTGCCCGTGTGCGCTTGCTCTTTCATTGCCTTTTACTTTTGGCAATACCATGCGACTGTTTGGAAAGGCTGGCTTGTACATAAAAAATATTTCGGTAATCGAGCAGCTTACAAAAATTGATTCTATTGTATTTGATAAAACAGGGACTATTACCAAACCCGATGAAAACAATATTGAATTTCATGGGGAGAGTTTGAGCGATGTTGAAAGAATGGCAGTAAAATCAATTGCAAAACAATCGACACATCCGCTTAGCAATGCTATTTTTCAGCATCTTGAAGTTTTTGATTACTTAATGCCTGAGCACTTTGTCGAAATGTCGGGCAAAGGAGTTTTCGGCAAAGTCGGAAATATTGAGATAAGGCTTGGATCGAAAGACTTTGTCGATGCTCAAAATATCAAAAAGTCTTCTGATAATTATCAAAAAGCATCAACAGTTTATATTGCACTTAACGACTCGGTAAAAGGCTATTTCAGTGTAAGCAATAAATATAGGGAGGGTTTCGAGGATGTAATACAGAGCCTGGCAAATAATTTCGATTTGTATTTGCTTTCGGGCGATAATGACCGCGAAAGGGAAAGGCTATCGCAATATTTTGACAAAAACAAAATATTGTTCAATCAGAAACCACAAGACAAGAAGGACTTTATAGAAGAATTACAAAAGAACGGAAAAAATATTCTTATGACAGGCGATGGATTGAACGATGCCGGAGCACTGATGCAAAGCGATGTTGCCCTTTCGGTTGCCGACGATGTATATCATTTTTCGCCTGCCGGCGATGCTGTTCTCGAAGCCCAAAAATTTAAACAACTATCAAAATTCATCAATTTTACAAAAACATCTTTAAATATTGTAAAGGTAAGCTTTATTATCTCGTTTTTATACAATATAATAGGAATTGGTTTTGCATTGTCAGGGACATTGTCGCCGGTTATTGCGGCAATACTTATGCCTATCAGTTCTATTTCGGTAGTTGCATTTGCAACTTTTGCCACACGGATTGCCGGACGTAAATTGTAGTCATAATCTAAAAGTTTCGCTAGTTTATTGATGATTCCCCAAAAAAAACATAGGTCAGCAAAAAAAACTTTGGCAAACAGACAAGTTCTTTTTCAATTTTAGAGCTTAGTGTCAGAACTCCTGATCCTTGATCATATTATCAACCATTTTTCTTGTGTGAAATCATCAAAACTAATTACCCGATCCACAAATAAATTTTGTAATGCATATATCAATCTTTCTTTCGTACCCAAGTAGTTGATCTTCCAAACAAAGAAAAACCGATGTAGCCCCGCATGTCAATTTTATCGGGCGAAGTTAATGTTAACATGCAACTGTATGTGTTGCCCGATTCAGGGTCGTAAATATCTCCGTCTTCCCATTCGTTATCTTCATCAAATTCTAACCCGGTCATTATAACCATGTTCAGGATTGTTCGCGATTTTAGCTTTTCATCTGGGTTTTCTTTATCTAATTTTGGACTGCCATCCTCTCTGTTTGGATTTTTTAACCAGATAATCTTTCCAAAATACTTATCTCCTTTTTTGTAGACTTCGATTAATGACTTATTCTCTTCGGTGTACCATTTTCCGATAATCCGGTCGGCAGGTTTTTGTGCAATAGCTGTTTTAAATGTTATTCCTGTAAATGCCAGAGCGACAATCATGTAAATTACTGTTTTCATGTTGAAATATTTTATTTTGATTTTAGAATAAAAAGTATTGTGCTTATTCAAAAAAGAAATTACCAATTTTAAACTTGCTTCCCTTTTGGGCATATATGAAGAATTGAGGATCGCTGTCGATAAATAGTTTTGGGCAAATAGTGTATTTCGAATCACTTCCCTCAAACATTATCGCTTTGTCTATATTGCCATCGCTATAAACAGTAGCAACTATGGCTTGTCCCGAAGGGTTGGTCGCAATATTATTCCTAAGTTCTTTTATTTTTTCAAGATTTTTGTTCTTGAGATTTTTTGAATGATCGTTGTACAAGATTTTTAATTTGTTCATGACAGGTTTAACAGTAAAGGATGAATAATAGCCTTTGTCGTTTGTGCTGTATTGGTTTTTAGGAATACGCCTAAACCATTCCATATTGTTTTCATCATCAACACTAATAGCAAGTATATCATTGTAATGGTGAAAATAAGCAGAGGTTTCTTTTTTCGTCTTTGGGTCTCTGATTACCTCTTTTTCGGTATAGCATTGTTCGGTTAAATAAACAAAGCCACCGTTGTCGCGTTGAACGACCTGGCCTGGAGTGAAACTGTACCATTGAGATTCATTTGTGCCGTTGCGCTCTTGTTTAAACTCGGCAAGAAAAGTGCGGTCTTTCGAAAAATCCAGAAAATTCTTTACAATAAATTTTTCTGTTCTCGGGTCAATTCGTTGGAAGTAAACACCACTGTAAGCTGATGACGAACGTCTGGTACCAAATCCAAATGCCAAGACATCTTCGTTCTCGCTAATTGTCATCATTAAGCTTGAGGGATTGAATTTTTTAACACTTATTTTATAATCTTGTAAGGAATCTTTTTTTGCGTTGTAAACTAATATCGAATAATTGTAACTAATTCTTGCTGCGCGACCACCTCTTCTTGATTTTTTTCCTTTTGTTGGTTCTGTTTGAATTGCAAAGTAATAATTCCCACTTTCGCCTCTTTCGTAGTTTATTAACTTTAGTTTACTTTTTATGTATGGGAACTCAAACCTTTTTGATTCCACAACATTCAAATCTGAGTTGATCATTTTAAAATAAAGAGGTTCGCCTGTGTATGTAGAAAACATAATGTGATAATGTACAATGACAAATTTTTTGTCAGATGTAAGGCTAAATTTGAAACCGGCCTCAGGATCGACAATCAAGG
>JAYENH010000026.1:0-6093 GCA_034721995.1 Bacteroidota bacterium | reverse complement strand
ACTCCGTAGGAGTCAGATATTTATAGAAGTAATTGGCGAAACATTTTAAAGCTCCGGTAGGAGCGACATATTGGGCAAAGTCGAATCTTATTGGCAAGATAACCAAGACTGATATGACCTGCTATTCTTAAATTCACGAACAAAAAGTGTAAACTGAGAAATGAAAAATCCCACCAAAAACTTGAGAGATTATAAGTCGCGAATTTGCTCCATCATTCCATAATTTTAGTGTACATCTATTCCGTGCTGCATATAAATAAGATGATCTAATGTTTTGGCAATTTCAGCCATATATTCGTTTACGGCTTTTACGCTACCGGGCAAATTATAAATAAGGCTTTGCCCCATAACTCCTGCCACGCCCCTGCTTAAATATGCCTTGGGTTTTTCAATTCCGTATTTCATCCTGATCATCTCCATTATTCCCGGAATTTCTTTATCTAACATAGGTTTAACAACATCAACAGTAAAATCTTTTGGGCCGATTCCTGTACCTCCGGTAGTAAATATTACATCAAATTTTGTTTTTCCAAACAAGAGATACTGTGTTAATTGTTCGGGATCGTCTGGAATGATAAGGCTTTCGATGTCAAAACGTTTTTTGTTTTTGCTGAATAGTTTCTCGACATGTCCTTTCACGGCCGGTCCGCTTAAATCTTCGTAAATCCCTTTGCTGGCTCTGTCGCTAAGGGTAATAATCAGTATCCTGAAATATTTAGGTACAAAGCTGAAAACATCCCCCTTTTTTAGTTTGCCTGATTTTGTAACCCTGCAAAATATTCCAACCCGTGGCATAACGTAATTTCCCAATTCGTGAAACTCGTCGTGAAAAGGTTTACCCACTTTTATAACTTCCAGTTCGGTATTGCCCGAACGAAAACAATCGAAAACCTTTACTTCGGTTTCTTGCAAACCATCGATTGTAATATTTTCGGCAAACTCGCCAAAATTGGGTTTACGGCCTCCTGTAAGTCCTGTAAATTTTTCGGCATGGTGTATGGCAAAAATGCTAACCGGCCTTACTGAGTCTGCATGTACATCTCCTTCAACGCCATTTGGGCTTAGAGTAATTTCTTTAACAGGAAATTTTGGCCCCCTGTTTTTTGATAAGTTTACTGATAATATGTTGATATTAGACATTTTAGATTGTGTGAGTTTAGTGTTTTTTTGATTTCTGTTATGTTTGTAATCCTAAATGGTAATTAAAAAATTCATATTAATTTGTAATAACAAATATAATCAAATTTGGCATTGTTCATTTTTATGTTTACAACACTTAAAAGTGAGGGAAGAACTTGATAGATTAGTGCAAACATAACATATAGACTTACCGTATTAATAATAATTTGGCAAGTCAACTTGCCAAATTAATGTAAATTTGTTAAGTTTGCGTTTTAAAATTTTAAGAAAAACACTAAAAGCAAATTTCAGTCATTACGATTTGCTATTTATTGATGAAGCTCACCGGATACCTAAAATTGGATTGAATTTAAAATTATTGATTGATCATTTACCCGAAATAAGGATTATCACTACGGGTTCTTCAACAATCAGCCTCGAAAAAAAAATAGGAGAACCACTTACAGGTCGTCAAATAAAACGGATATTATATCCAATTTCGGTATTGGAATTATTTGAACAATACGGGGGTATGGAAGTTCATCAGCTTCTTGATGATTTATTGATATATGGCTCGTATCCTGATGTTTTACTTAGAGATTCGAGAGATGAAAAAATTGAGTATTTACATTCAATTCGTGATTCCTATTTACTAAAGGATATTCTGGAACTCGAAAATATAAAGTATAGTTCAAAGCTTTTAAAATTACTTCAACTTATTGCTTTTCAAATTGGTTACGAGGTTTCGCTTAACGAGCTTGCGAAAAAATTACAAATTGCAAAGCAAAGTGTTGAACGTTATCTTAATTTATTAGAGAAAGCTTTTGTTATTAAAAAAGTAGGTGGGTTCTCTAAAAATTTAAGGACAGAAATTACAAAGACTGCCCGATATTATTTCATCGATAATGGTATTCGAAACTCCATAATCAACAATTTTAATCCTCTTACAATGCGTAATGATATTGATCAATTATGGGAAAACTTTCTTTTTTCGGAAAGATTAAAAACAAAAGAATACCTCCGTATTTTTTCTAATGATTATTTCTGGCGCACTTACGATGGAAAAGAAATTGATTTAATCGAAGAAAGAAATGGTGGATTATTCGCCTACGAATTTAAATACGGAATAGCAAAATCGAAAGGTCTTAAAAAGTGGAAAGAAACTTATCCTGATTCGGTTTTTGAGACAATCTCGAAGGAGAATTACCTTGAGTTTTTATTTCAATAAGACTTTTCTTTTCCAATCATCGCTTTTCCATTGGAACATAGATCATTGTATCTCCTTTGTTAATTTCGCCTGATTGGATAACCTTGCAAAATATTCCTTCTTTTGGCATAACACAGTTGCCAACTTCGGCAAAAATTGCACAACCTGTTCCGTGACATTTCTTTCCAATTTGTGTTACTTCAAGTTCTACATTCCCAATTAAGAAACGATCGCCGGGAGTTGAATGAAACAACTCGATTCCTTCGGTAGTAATGTTTTCGGCAAATTCGCCAAATACTACTGTTCGTCCGGAAGTTTTGCTAAACCGCTCGAAACTTTCTTTGCCCAATAAGCTAACCTGTCTGTGCCAATCGCCGGCATGGGCATCGTTAATTACGCCTTTATTGTTAACAAGAATTCTCTCGACTGGTCTTTTTACTGTCCCTTTTTTTTCTGAAATATTTACTGATAATATATTTATGTTTTCTTTTCTTTCCATGTTTAATGCTTTTTTCAAATCAAGTCTATCTTATTTTTCTCAACCAAATGTACTTTTTCCAAAATCATTGATTTATCTACTGCCTTGCACATATCGTAAATTGTAAGCAAGGCAATGTTTACAGCAGTAAGTGCTTCCATTTCGATACCCGTTTGCCCAATGCAGCGGGCTTCTGAGTTGATACTAACACCACTATCTTCGAGGGTGGCTTTCACATCAATTTTAGTAATCTGTAAGGGATGGCACAAAGGAATTAGCTCGCTTGTTTTTTTTCCAGCCTGTATGCCTGCAATTTCGGCAATTGTCAGTACGTCGCCTTTTTTCATTTCATTATCGCGAATAAGCCGTACGGTTTCCGCTTGTAGCCTGATAAATCCTGCTGCACGTGCTGTTCGCTTTTGAATTGCCTTGTGGCCAACATCCACCATGTTTGCTTTTCCCGTTTTGTCGGTATGCGTAAGTTCCGGCATTTTCTATCCTCCAATATTATAAAATTGACCTACCTCATTAACAGTTCCACAGGCAGGTTTGTTTTCCAGGGCTTGACGGATTGCTTCTTTTGATCCCAGTTTTCGCACACTGTATCCTATATTGCTAAACAAGCATGGGTTTATCATTCCGTTTGCCGTGAGTCTTAAACGGTTACAATTGGCACAATCGCCACCTTCCCCACCTTCCACAACCGAAAATTCGCCTTTACTTAATTCCATTACATGAATATATCGGATTTCTAAATCGTTCTTTTCACAATATTCTTTAACGGCTACGGCATCGGTTTCTTCTTTATTATTTCTGATAACTGTATTGATTTTTATAGGAAGCAGATTGGCTTTTGCAGCTGCTTCGATTCCTCTAAAAACAGAATTTATATTTCCGCCACGTGTTATTTGTCTGAATTTATCAGCGTTCATAGTGTCGAGACTGATATTTATCCGGTGCAAACCTGCTGTGGCCAAATCACCGGCATATTTTTCCAACAGAATTCCATTGGTAGTCATGCCGAGGTCTTTAATTTCTTTTATGCCCGATAGCATTTCAACAAAACCTACAATACCTTTTCTAACTAAAGGTTCGCCCCCTGTTATCCTGATTTTGTTGATGCCCATCGATGCACCTGTTTTTGCAACTTCATACATTTCTTCGTACGAAAGTATGTCGTTGTGTTGCATTAACTGAATACCTTCGGCAGGCATGCAATACACGCAGCGCAGGTTGCATCTGTCTGTAACCGAAATACGCAGGTAGTTTATTAAACGGTTATATTGGTCGAACATGAACGACGGTTCCTTTTTTTAGTTCATAAACATTTTTCGGCACTAAAAACATAAATTGGGAGTAAGAAAGGGCATGAATATGCGCCGAGCCATGATAATCAGTAGGTTTTATCAAGCCAAAATCGCTAAATACTGCCGGTATCCATTTATCTCTGGCAGCTTTTTTTCGAGTAAAACTTTCGGCTAAAGGAAAGGCATAATTATCGGGCTGATAATCAAACCCCATCAATTTAAAAAGAAATGGTTTTGCAAGTAATTCAAATTGAACAAATGATGATACAGGGTTTCCTGGCAGGCCAAAAACAAATTTATTCTTTTTGCTTCCAAACAGTGTAGGACGACCCGGTTGTACGGCTATGCTTTTAAAGTGGATTTCAAACCCGGTTTCTTTTAGCATCTTAGGAACAAGATCGAAATCGCCCATCGAAACACCTCCGGTAAGCAGTACTACATCGTTTTCTTCTTGTGCTTTTTCGATAATCGAAAACAAAGCTTTTTCGTTGTCTTCGGCAATACCTATATATTTTGCTTTTGCCCCCATATATTCAATTTGGGCAAGTAGCTGCCATGCATTGCTATTTCTGATTTTTGACAAACCCGGTTTCTGGTCAGGTTCGACCAATTCGTTGCCGGTAGAAATTACTGCAACTTCAGGTTTTTTGTAAACTAAAGGATTAACATAGCCTACAGAAGCAAACATGGCAATTTCCTGAGGCTTTATCAGATTCCCTTTTTTCAGGATACCTGCTCCCTGCTTTACATCTTCGGCAAGGTAGCAAATGTTATTTGCTGTTTTTTCCTGAACAAAACGTATTCGATTTTCACTTACCTCTTCCACATCCTCAACCATAATTACACAATCTGCCCCATCGGGGATTCTTGCGCCTGTCATAATTTTTGAACAGGTTAAAGGAATTATAGCTTTTGTGGGTTCAATCCCGGCAGGAATAATTTCAAGTACGACAAGTTCAGTTTTTAGGTCTGCACGACGGCAGGCATAGCCGTCCACGGCAGTTTTGTCGAAGGGCGGCATGTCAATGTCCGATATTACATCTTCAGCAAGGATTCTCCCTAAAGATTGTAAAAGTTCAACCTTTTCGGTTTCCTTAGTAGTGGCCGCTTGTATACATATATTTAGTGCTTTGCGAAATTCTATCATATCAAAAATTTTAATCGGGCAAAAATGCAAATATTTTTCGGCTCAAAAAAGAAGGAATAGATGCCCCCATGTTTATTTTACGGGAAAGCTCAAAGTTCATAATCAAGAATAGAATCTGTCCTTAACTAAAAATAGTTCTTGAAGAGCTGAAGGAGTACCGAGTTTGTTTGAAAATTGCTGAAAGGGAGCCATATCTGTTGTTAAACATTTTTTTGCATGATTAAACTCATTGTGCTGAGTAATGGAATAGGTAATTTTGCATTAAAATTGAACATTAAATTTATATTATGAAACCTACACATATTGAACATATTGGGATTGCGGTAAAAAATCTCAAAGAATCGATTAAGTATTACGAAGAGGTTATGGGACTGACTTGTTACGCAATTGAGGAAGTTAAAGACCAAAAAGTAAAAACTGCCTTTTTCCAAATTGGGCAAACAAAAATCGAGCTGTTACAATCGACCGATCCCGAAGGACCTATCGGAAAATTTATTGATAAAAAGGGAGAAGGCATTCATCACATGGCTTTTGCAGTTGACAATGTAAACCAAGCTCTTAAAGAAGTAGAAAATAAAGGTGTTCGCCTTATCGACAAAAGCTCGCGTAAAGGAGCAGAAGGCTTGAACATCGGTTTTCTTCACCCAAAATCGACAGGAGGTGTACTTACCGAATTGTGTGGTCAGTAGGCAGTTTTCAATCTTCAGTTGGCAGTCTTCAATCATAAATCATAAATCGTAAATCATAAATCATAAATGAATAACCAGGATAAAATAAACCACCTGATAGAGCAACGGGTCAAAGCAAAATTGGGGGGGGGCGAAAAACGTATCGA
>JAYENH010000025.1:0-21741 GCA_034721995.1 Bacteroidota bacterium | reverse complement strand
GCATACGAGTATGGCAGGATACCTCCGGCTACTTCAATATCAATAGCACCATCGCTTCCCCATAGTACACTAACATTAGTAATAGTAGAAGTTAACGAAAGTGCAACAGGTTCAGTCAATGTGTAGATGCCGGTAATAGTACAGCCATTTGCATCGGTTATTAACACATTGTAAGTTCCGGTAGCTATACCTGTAAGGTCTTCTGTTACTTCACTATTGTTCCATGTGTAAGTATATGGCATTGTTCCACCAGTTACAGTTATATCAATTGCTCCTGTAAGCGCTCCATTACAAAGTATATCTGTAATATTTCCTGATAATGCAAGGATTGCCGGTTCGGTTACTGTGTAGCTTCCAGCTATAGTACAGCCGTTTGCATCGGTAACTATAACATTGTAATTTCCGGCGGCTAATCCTGTAAGGTCTTCTGTTACTTCGGAATTATCCCATGCATAAATATATGGTGAGACACCTCCAGATACGGTAATGTCGATTGCTCCATTCAAATCGCCGTTGCAAAGTACATTATCAATAACTTCTGATAATGCAAGTGCAGTTGGTTCGGTAACAGTATAACTTCCGGCAATAGTACATCCATTGTCGTCAGTAATTAATACATTGTAAGTTCCTGCTGTAATACCTGCAAGGTCTTCTGATACTTCAGAATTGTCCCATGCATAAGTATAAGGAGCTACTCCACCAGTTACAGTTATATCAATTGAACCGGTCAGGTTACCATTGCAAAGTACGTCAACAATAACTTCTGATACGGCAAGTACAGTTGGTTCGGTTACAGTGTAGCTTCCGGCAATAGTACAGCCATTATCATCAGTAACTACTACATTATAAGTTCCGGCGGCTAATCCTGTAAGGTCTTCTGATACTTCAGAATTGTCCCATGCAAAAGTATATGGTGCTACTCCACCACTTACGGTAAGGTCGATTGCTCCGGTAAAGTCGCCATTGCAAAGTACATCAACAATAACTTCTGATATGGCAAGTGCAGTTGGTTCGGTTACTGTGTAGCTGCCGGCAATAGTACAGCCATTTGCATCGCTTACTACTACATTATAAGTTCCGGCGGCAATACCTGCAAGGTCTTCTGTTATTTCGCTATTGTCCCAAGCATAAGTATAAGGAGCTACACCACCAGTTACAGTTATATCAATTGAACCGGTCAGGTCGCCATTGCAAAGTACATCAACAATAACTTCTGATAATGCAAGTGCAGTTGGTTCGGTAACTGTGTAGCTACCTGAAACGGAACATCCATTATCGTCGGTTACCACAACATTATATGTTCCGGCGGCAAGGCCTGTAAGGTCTTCTGTAACTTCGGAATTGTCCCAGGCAAAAGTGTAAGGAAGAGTGCCACCTGAAACACTCAAATCAATAGCTCCGGAATTGTCATTATTGCAGAGCAAATTAGTAACTGCAGCTGTTGCCAATAATTCATTAGGTTCGACAACTGTAAATGAGTTAGAGGCAGTACATCCTGCATTATCAGTAACAATAACTGTATATGTTCCAGCAGCAAGCCCACTCAGGTCTTCAGTAATTTCTGAATTCGACCAGGCATAAGTATAAGGCGGAGTACCACCGCTCACCGATACATCAATGGCACCATCTGCCAATCCGTAGCAGGAAACAAAGTTTATATTGCCTGTTATTGATATTGCATCAGGTTCAGTAACAATAAAACTCATTGTACTTGTGCAACCAATATCATCAGTAACAACAACAATGTAAGTACCGGCTGCAAGGCCGGTTAAATCTTCGGTGATTTCTGAATTATCCCAGGCAAAAGTATAGGGAGATGATCCTCCACTAACACTTAGGTCGACAGCTCCATCGGTGTCGAGGTTACAAGTAACATCTGTAACAACTCCTGAAAGGACAATTTCTGTTGGTTCAGTAATAGTAAAAGTCAAAGTATCGGTCTGAGCTGCAGCCGGAGGTGTAGAGATACCAATAAAGCTTGTTATCTGACTTACACCTTGTGGGGTATAAGTACTATCGTTTACAACTCCTCCGGGACCAGGGGGTGAATAAGTTGGTGTGAGATCAATTTCTGTTCCATCTGCAACCCTAAAGTATTTCCATTTAAAAACTTCGCTGGCAGCAAACCCATTGTTAAGTCCGGACTCGGTTCCCCAAGCGGCTATAGCAGTTACAGAACCTGTATATGGTACGTATCCGCCACAGGCTAAGCCGCCACCGTTTAAATTATAAAATGCACCAAAATAGTCTCCGCTCACAGGAGGCTGGCCATCAATAGTAATACCTGTTGCAGGTATTAAAATTGTGTGGTTATCGGCAGTTTGTGTATATGTCCAGTCGAATATTCCACTTGATGCACCAGTGCCATCAACAACTGTTACTGTATATGTTCCGGCACAAAGACCTGAAACATCTTGTGTATTGGCCCCATGCGACCAGATATAGGAATATGGCAAAACACCACCTGTTACAGAAACATCAATTGAACCATCGCAAATACCATAACAACTTGCATTTGTCGATGTTCCGGTTGCACCAAACCCCGAAGGAGCAGGTTCGTTTACCTGGGCTGTTCCGGTTGCTGTACACGAATTGGCATCGGTAACTGTTACATCATAAGTTCCGGCAGCTAAGCCCGAAATATCTTCGGTAATTTCCGTATTCGACCATAAATATGTGTAACCTGTTGTACCACCTGATACAGTAAGATCAATTGATCCGTCGGAAACACCATTTAAACTTGCATCGGTTGCGGTTAAGGTCAAACTCAAAGCAACAGGCTCAGTAACAGTCCAGCTTCCCGATTCAATACATCCATCGCCATCGGTAATAGTAAGAGCATACAAACCGGCAATTATTCCAGTTAAGTCTTCAGTAACTTCAGTGTTGCTCCAGCTATAAGCAATAGTGGCAACACCATTAGTAACAGTAACATCAATAGCTCCATCGCTACCTCCATTACAGCCTACATCGGTAACTGCTGCAGCAACAAAAATTTCAGCAGCCTGATTTACTGTATAACTACCAGAAGCAACACCTCCTCCTGCATCGGTAACAACAACATTGTAAGTTCCGGCAGAAAGGTTGCTTAAATCTTCACTTGTAATTCCTCCTCCCCAATCGTAGGTGTATGGAGGAGTTCCACCTGTAACAGTTAAGTCAATTGCGCCATTCGATCCGCCATAGCATGTAGCATCTGTAATACTGGCACTAAGACTTACTGCTGAAGGTTCGGTAACTGTAAATGAAGCTGTACCTGTACATGAGTTTACATCGGTAACAGTTACATCATAAGTTCCGGCAGTTAATCCGGTAATATCTTCGGTAACTGCACTATTGCTCCAGACATAAGAATACGTGCCGGTTCCACCAGTAACGCTTAAATCAATAGCACCATCGCTGCCCCCACTGGTACTTGCATTAGTAATAACACCTGTTGGCAATACAGCTCCGGGATCATTAACTGTTGCTGTGTGGGTTTGGCTTTGTTGTGGATTGGCACCAACCAATGAAAGGATGCCGCTCATGCCATTTATCGCGAATGTACTGTCGTGAGTGAATGGTCCGCCTATGTTATATGTTGCAACAAGGTCGATTTCAAGATTAGTGGATGCCTGATAGAGTTTCCATGTAAAAACTTCGCCGGGTGTACCGGTAGCAAACCCATAAGTAGCACCAGCATCTTTTGCCCATGCCCCAACAGCAGTTTGACCTGTACTAAAAACTGTGTAACCACCACAAGCTAATGTTCCGAGCGAATCGTAAAATACACCTATAACATCTCCCGATTGTGCAACAGCTCCATCAACTGTTATCGAACCTGCCGGTATCAGGATAGTATGGTTTCCATTCGAATTTTGTTTAAACCATTGAAATGGAACACTTAGGTCTTCGGTTACAGTTACATCGTAGCTACCTGCACATAAATTGCTTATGTCTTCGGTAATTGCAGCATTGCCCCATAAAAAAGTGTAGATGCCCGAACCACCCGAAGGTGTTATATCAATGGCACCATCGCAATCTCCGGTACAAGTAATATCGGTAACACTCGATGTTACCGTAATTTGGGCATTGGCCTGAGTAAAAAGGAAAAACCATCCCAATAACAAACTAAGAAACGTAAAATACTTGTTTTTCATAGAATTAAATATTAGTTATTAAATTTAATATATCTTTTTAAAACCCTCTATTTCAATGAGTCAGTTTATATGTTTTTATCAGATAATTACTGAATCATTCTATTGCTTCGTATCAATCAAAATTATAAATAATTTCAGAATTTTAAAACTCTGATTTCCTTATCTGCAATAATTTAATGCTAATGGTACAGGATTAAGGAGAACCTTGTTATTGATTATTTTAAATATTTAGATTTATAATATTGATATATAATGTAATAAGAAAAATAATCTGATACGAAAGACTGTAAAATTTGTTTGGAAAATGGTTGAAAAATTTCTTGTTTTTTTTTATAAACCAGATGAAAAACGAGTTTCTTTTGCATTTTACTGTTGTAAAAAAACACATATTTCGCCTTATTTCTTCTTTAATTTCCTTTCAAAACGATTTTTTTGGTTCAATGTAGAAGCTATAATTTGTTTCCATAAATTTTAGAATAACCTTTCCCTCCGAAAATGGATAAACTTCAAAAGTTTGAAAACAATTTAAAAAACTGTAATTGCTTCCAAATAATTAAAGTTGTATTCTTTTTACTCAATAGCTGAGGCTTTTGAAATTAACCCGAAATGTATTAAATCTTTCAAGCTTTTTCATACTTTTATGCCAAAATATTAATTAAAATATTTATCAAATGTCCAAATTTATATTTTATTTTTTGCTGATATTCATCGGTTTAAATGTTCAGGCTCAGACAAAACTTCTTACAATTGCCGAGAAATCGGCTTATACTTCAACTGCAAATTATTCTGATGTAGTGACTTACATCGAAGAATTAAAAAAACTGTCCACTAAAATAAAAGTTGAAACTATTACCACATCAACCGAAGGGCGCGAAATACCAATGCTAATATTGGCAGATCCAATGCCATCAAATCCTGCACTTATGCAAAATGACGAGAGAATTGTGCTTTATTTTCAGGCAAATATACATGCGGGCGAGGTAGAAGGAAAAGAAGCAAGCCTAATGCTTGCCCGGGATATTTTGATACAGGATGATCCTGATTTTTTCAAGGAGATTGTATTGTTGATTGTTCCGAATTTGAATCCCGATGGGAATGAAAAAATTAGTAATAAAAACCGTATAAGACAAAACGGCCCGGTAAATGGTGTCGGGCTACGGCACAATGGCCAGATGCTTGATCTTAACCGCGATGCCATGAAATTAGAAACACCTGAGATTCAAGCTGTGGTAAGTCGTATTTTTAATCGTTGGGATCCGGCACTTACGGTCGATTGCCACACAACAAATGGCTCGTACCACGAAGAACCACTCACCTTTACATGGATGATGAACCCAAATGGCGATCGTAAACTTATAAACTATATGCGTGATAAGATGATGCCGGTTGTACATAAAAATCTGTTTGAAAAGTATGATGTTGAGAATGTCTTTTATGGAGAGTTTATCGATCGTTTAAACATTGATAAAGGCTGGATTTCGTATGCTGCCGAGCCTCGCTATCTTGTTAATTATATTGGTATAAGAAACCGTTTAGCAATTTTAAACGAGAATTATGTTTATGCTGATTACAAAACACGGGTACAAAGTTGTTATAGTTTTTTACTGACTCTTGTTCAATATGTATCGGATAATAGAGATGAAATTAAAAAGCTCTTATCAGACGCAGATGAAAAAGCTATGAAAGCTTTCGATATTGAAGAGAAGGTGGATTCGTTTGCTTTAAAGTACGAAGGTCGCCCAACCCCGAAGCCTATTACTATCAAGGCCATTGAGGCTGATACAATTCCGGGGGTTAAGGGCTATTGGCGGTTTAAACAAAGCAATAGGAAAAGAACTGTTACAGTACCCTACATTGCTGATTATTATTCAACTAAAAATATTGAGATACCTTTTGCCTATATTATTGATATTCCAATAAAAGAAGTTGAAGATAAATTGAAAGCACACGGCATTATTGTAAATAAACTGCTTCGTTCGGGAATATACGAAGTGCAAAAGTTTAATATTGAGGAATTGAACGGGGGAGGGCGATTGAATCAGGGGCATTACACTAATACAATTAATGGTGAGTATGTTTCAGAAAAAAAAGAATTTCGGACAGGGGCAACAGTAATTTTCACAAAACAAAAGCTTGGCAACCTGGCAGTTTATCTTTTGGAACCACAGTCGGACGACGGATTTTTAAAATGGAATTTTTTCGATCGCTACCTTGCACCACAATGGGGCCTAAATTATAATCCTTATCCTGTTTACAGATTAATGAAAAATGATGGTTTAGTGCTTGTTAAGAAATAATGTTTGCAGAATTCACAAAGTTAAAACACACATATTCTGATCTTTGTGTTTCTTTGAGTCTTGGTGTCTTAGTGGCATTTTTCATTTTTTTACTTATCGGAGTTGACTCAACAGTGATATAAAATGGGCTGCAGCAACAAGAATATTAACACCCTTTGTATTACTTGCATTTATGGTACTGGTTTGGTTGGTATTCAGGTATCGGAGAGTTGCCCGTAAAGTATAAGGATGAATATTTGCATTTTAAATTTCCTGATTTTTGCTCATGTATTTGTTGTAGTTGCATTGCTTTAGATGAACATGTTCATAGGTTGATATATAATGAGTAATAATATGAGTAATCTGTGGCTACTTTATCTATTTCACTTTATCAAAAATCGTGTTTGTTGAATTTTTTATTTCTTTCTTGCACATTGTTTCAAAAATTATGTATTTCTATTATTTTTGCATGAATAAATAAATAAATGTGATGAACAAAATTTGTGAACTTTTCGATATTAAGTATCCGATAATCCAAGGTGGGATGATTTGGTGTAGTGGCTGGAAACTTGCAACAGCAGTGAGCAATTCAGGTGGACTTGGTTTGATCGGCTCCGGTTCGATGTACCCCGATGTTTTCAGGCATCATGTACAAAAGGCCAAACAAAATACGGATAAACCTTTTGGTGTGAATGTGCCGCTTATATATCCCAACATCGAAGATATCATGCAAATTATTATTGACGAAGGTGTAAAGATAGTTTTTACTTCGGCCGGAAATCCAAAAACATGGACGAAACATTTGCATGAGCATGGGATAAAAGTTGCCCACGTAATTGCAAATAGTCGTTTTGCGCCCAAGTGTGATCAAGCTGGTGTCGATGCAATTGTTGCCGAAGGTTTCGAGGCCGGTGGGCATAACGGAAGAGAAGAAACCACGACAATGGCTTTAATACCTTCAGTCCGTAAAGTAACAAAATCGCCATTGATTGCTGCCGGTGGCATTGCTTCTGGCGATGCAATACTTGCTGCAATGGCACTTGGGGCAGATGGTGTACAAATCGGGAGTCGTTTTGCGGCATCGGTTGAATCGTCGGCCCACGAGAATTTCAAGGCAGAAATTGTAAAGACTACAGAAGGTGGCACTAAACTTACGCTTAAACAGTTGATTCCTGTGCGCCTTATCCGCAATAAGTTCTTTAGTCAGGTAGATGCAGCCGAAAAGCGGGGGGCAAGTTTAGAAGAATTGTCGGGAATATTGGGGCGTGGCCGGGCTAAAGACGCTATGTTCGATGGCATGATCGACATAGGTGAAATGGAGATAGGGCAGGTATCCGCACAAATTGATTCCATTAAGCCTGTTTCTAAAATAATGGAAGAATTAATTGCTGATTACCATACAGGATTGAAGCATTTTGAGAGTGATGTTTTTAAGTTTTAATTATTTCTTATTTTCGATTTGCTATGTGAGCTAATTAGCCGGATAAAGCAATGTATCAGCAAATATAATAAAATGATTTTGCATTTGATCCAGCTCTGAAAAACCTTTTTACCGCAGCCAGCCTTTTGTCTATCACAAGAAGAATTATTACTTTTTGGATTGGATTCTGTTGTCAATTGTGGCAGCGTAACGAAGATTGTGGGCTGCTGACTGCCTACCGCTGACTATACTCTATTAATTATCCGGTATATATGAACCCCGTAACTTTTATTGATAATTTGGAGTTTTTTTAATTTCTTTCGAAAAATTTTATCAGAATAAAAAATGACAAAGCAAACAAGAGCTTTCTTATTGATTTTGGCAATGAGCATACTGTATCCATCTTTGCTTATTGCACAACACACCCGCAAGGAATACATACAGAAATACACAGATGTTGCAATCCGTGAGATGAAACGCACCGGAATTCCTGCCAGTATTACCATGGCTCAGGCCCTTTTGGAGTCTGATAATGGTAACAGCAAGTTGGCCCGCCGTGCAAAAAATCATTTTGGAATTAAGTGCGGCGGTAGCTGGGAGGGTAAAACTTTTCATCAGGATGATGATGCCAGACATGAATGTTTCAGGAAATATAAAACTGTAAATGAATCGTTTTGCGACCACTCCGATTTTTTAAAAAAAGACCGCTATGCCAATTTGTTTAAACTTTCGGCAACCGATTATAAAGGATGGGCAAGAGGATTGAAAAAAGCCGGTTATGCAACTAATCCCAAATATCCTTCGCTTTTGATTAAGATTATTGAAGCGAATAATTTGCATGAGCTTGATAAAGGTAACCGGAAAACGGATATTACTCAAAAGCCTAAAAATAATATCAATAATGCAAAACCAAAAGCCCAAAATAATGAGGAGCCTGAATTTGTATTGTCAGGGAAACATCATCAGGTTAAACTAAATAACCGTGTAAAATATATTGTGGTAAAGTCTGGCGATAGTTTTTGTAGCATTAATAAAGAATTTGATTTGATGGCTTGGCAATTGCCTAAATACAACGAGCTGCACAGCGATGCCGAACTTTCGGAAGGACAAGTTATTTATCTTCAACCAAAAAGAAGAAAGGCCGAGGTGGGTTTCGATTTTCATAAAGTTAAGCAGGACGAAACCATGTATGAAATATCGCAAAAGTATGCTGTGAAAATAAAAAAGCTTTATGAAATAAACCTAATGCCTTTCGATACTCAGCCTGAGCCGGGAACAAAACTTAACCTGCGCAAAAAGAGAAAATAGGAGATTGCTCTTATTTTGGCCATAAGAAGTTTCTAATGTTAAATATTATGCTTTTACATGTATTTTTCATGTGATGATGTAAATTGCTGAAATATCGTTAGTTAGCAATATTCGTGTGCGAGTTTATATTTTTCTTTTGTAAAAAACAGGCAGGAAATTTTTTATTCAGAATAATTTTTTTAACATTTACGCTTTATTTATTAATTCAAGTTTGATTATGATTAAAGGTAAAGTTAAATGGTTTGATAAATCCAAAGGGTTTGGGTTTATTCAAACAGTGGACGAAAGTGAAGCTCGCGATGTATTTGTTCACTTCTCAGGAATTGTTAGCGATGGTTTCAAAGTGTTGAAGGAAGGCCAGGAAGTCTATTTTGAAATAGTAGATGGCGACAAAGGCCCACAAGCCACACAGGTAACTGTTGGGGATAGTGACGAGTTATAGTAGAAAAACTAAATCAACAGAAGAAATTTATTCTAAACTCATTAAGCGAATTAAAAAAAGTTGGCCATATCAATGACCAACTTTTTTTTATCTTTAAAATGGAGTAACAATTTCAACTTTGTTTATTCCTGTCGCTTTATTTTTAACAACCCCTCGGTTTTCAGAATTAGCATCCAATATGCCTTGAAATTACAAGCTTTTGAATCTCGGAAGTTCCTTCACCAATCTGAAGCAAGCGTTGGTCGCGGTAAAATCGTTCAACATCATAATCCTTCATAAGTCCATAGCCTCCATGAATTTGAACAGCTTCGTCGGCAACTTCCTTGGCAATTTCGGAACAATACAATTTCGACATTGCAGCTTCTTTGCCATAGGGTTGTTTAGTTTCCTTCAACCAGCAGGCCTTATACAATAAGTTACGTGCCAACTCAATCTTTGTGGCCATATCTACAAGTTTAAAAGCAATGGCCTGAAATTTTAAAATAGGTTTTCCAAATTGTTTTCGTTCGCCGGCATATTGCAATGCCATTTCATAGGCACCCTGTGCAAGTCCTAAACCCATTGCGGCTATCGACAAACGTCCGCTATCGAGAGTACTGAGCATAATTTTCGATCCCTGTCCGAGTTTTCCCAACAGGTTCGATTCAGGTACTTTACAATCATCAAAAAATAATTCGGCTGTATTGGAACTCCGCCACATCATTTTTCGGTGCATTGGAATTGCCTTAAAACCCTTTACATTTTGCTCTAACAATATGGTCGAATATTCTTTTTTACCATCAATCTCTCCGGTAATAGCTTGAACTGTCGATCCTAAAGTAATTTCGGTTGCTGCATTTGTGATAAATATTTTCGAGCCGTTGATTATCCAATTTCCATTTTCGAGTACGGCTTTGGTTTTAGTGCCTCGCGAATCGGATCCTGCATCTGCTTCAGTTAATCCAAAACCCCACAGATGTTTGCCTGTGCAAAGATCCGGCAGGAGTCTTTTCTTTTGTTCTTCGTTACCAAAATCGTTTATCGGTCCAATTCCCAGCGAGTTGTGTGCAGCAACTGTTGCAGCCTGACTACTATCAATACGTGCGAGTTCTTCAACTGCAATGATGTAGCTTAAAACATCGAAGCCATGTCCGCCATACTCTTCATCGACCACCATACCAAAAAGGCCAATTTCGCCCATTTTCTTTGTTAATTCAATCGAAAATTCCTCTTTTTCGTCAAGCTCTGCGGCTATTGGTTTTATTTCCCTTTCGGCAAAATCGCGAACCGTATTTCTTATTAAACGGTGCTCATCGTTACAATATATTTCCATGTTATAATATTTGATGATTTGAATTATTCAAGTACTTTTCTAATAAATTCAGTACTTTTGTTTGTTATTTTGGCTATTTCGTTTATATTTTTGCCATCCTTAAAGTATAGTCGTGTAATATTTACGGTTAATTCGGCTTGTTGTATAACACTATCGCTTCGTTTTTTTTCTTGTTCTATTCCTTCAATACGACCTTCGCTTCTTATTCCTTCGTTATAAAGTTCAACTCTTATTTTAGATGCTTCATAATCTTTGATATAATTAAAATCGTCATCTGATAAGTTTGAGTTTAATAAACGCCGCATAAGTTCCATAAAGACCTTATCTTTTTTAAATTCATCAAAATCTGATTTTTTATTCAGCTTATTTAAGGTTTTTTCTGCTAAAGTAAACCATGCTGAATATTTTTCAAATTTTTCATTTTTCACAATATTCTTTTGAAAGGCAAATAGAAGCCGGTTTTTTTGAAGGAACAATAGTCCTTTGCTGTTGTTTCTGCAAGTCTTTAAAATGTCTTTAATCCGATTTTCAATATCTTTATTTTTCCAAATATCAGTCTCCTCAAAAAAGATTTTTGCTTTTTCCGGCATCATCGTATAACTAATGTAATCATCGCTGAAACCAAGATTGTCATCTACCATCCAGATTATGGTTATCACAGGAAGAAGTCCTTTATAATCTTTAACATTTTTTATTTTTTCGCCGGGCAAAAGGATTTCTTTAATAGGCAAATTCTCTAATTGCAAGGCAGTATTTAGTGTGTGATATATGTAAAAGCGATATATTATATCGGGTTTGTACCACTGCTGCATGTCAATAATTACATAAGCATCGGCAATTTTACATCGAAAATCAAATTCTACCGTTCGCGAATCGTCAGTAACTTTATGTTTTACTACCAGAGGGGTGATTTCCTGAATTTCAACATCAAGAAAATCTTCCAAAAATTTTTTCGCAATATCAATATTAGAAAAAACTTTTTTAAAATACCGGTTATAATTTAATGGTGCTAAATACATAGTAAAACACAATTTGTTAAATCAACAATTACAAAAGTACAAAAACTTATATTATTTATCTTCAGAAAAAACGAATTCCACCAATTGACTGCTACTGTCAACCATGTCGCCTTCCTTAACAGAATAAGCAATAAGTTTTCCGGCTGCTGGTGCCAGTATATTATTTTCCATTTTCATCGATTCAACAATCAATAAAACATCCCCCTTTTTGATATTGCTTCCTTTGGTTTGCGATAGTTTTATTACTTTACCGGGCATTGGTGATGTTATCCCGCCCTGTTCACCAGCATTGTTTTCATCGCCAGAAATGGCAGTTTCTTCCGGGAGGATATCCTTTCGTTTTATCGAAAAAATATGACCATCTATACTTAGCCATGTATTGCCCGATTTTGTAGTTGATAAATGAGCTTTATAATGGACATTGTTCATTACAAAGTCGATACAATTATTTTCGATTGTTTTAAGCGAAGCAACAAAGGATTCCTTATTCAATTCGAACTGATAGTTATTATCTGCAATATTAAGAATTTTGATAAGGTATTCTTTTTCATTCAGGACAACCCCGATTTCCATATTGTTTCTCCAATATCCTATTTGCTCCCAAACTGAAGCATCTTTAGTTACTCTGTCATTATTCAGGCTGAACATAAGATATGTAAGAATAATTATAGATTCAGGAATTTTATGTTTTTCCGATTCTATTGTATCGAATAATCCCTGACTTTGTGTGTCGCAATAGTTGGTCGAAATATTATTATCCACAAAATGCTTGTCATCGATCAACGAAATAAGATATGGTATATTGGTTTTTATTCCATGAATAATATATTCTTTTAAAGCCAATGCCGTACGTTTTCGGGCAATTTCGCGATTGCTGCCATAAACAATTAATTTGCTTACCATTGGGTCGAAAAAACTGTGAATTGTTACAGCTTTATCAATACCACTATCAATTCTGATCCCCGTGCCCTTAGGCTCGATGTAAACATTCATGATGCCAGGTGATGGCATAAAATTATTTGCAGGGTCTTCGGCATAAATCCGACATTCAATAGCATGGCCTTTTTGATGAATATCCTTTTGGCTAAGGCGCATAGGGTTTCCGGCTGCAATAATTATTTGTTCTTCAACAATGTCGATTCCCGTTACTTCTTCGGTTACCGGATGCTCAACCTGAACTCGTGTGTTCATTTCTAAGAAATAAAAATTCAGGTTTTTATCTAATAGAAATTCAATTGTACCTGCATTTTTGTAATTGATGGCTTTTCCAATATGCACAGCCATTTCGCCCATTTTCTTTCTAACTTCTTCTGTTAGGGTTGGTGAAGGCGATTCTTCAATAATTTTCTGATAGCGTCGCTGAATTGAACATTCTCTCTCGAAAAGATGCACTACATTTCCGTGGTGATCCCCAATAATCTGAAACTCGATATGGCGTGGGTTTTCAATAAACTTTTCAATAAAGATAGAGCCATCGCCAAAATAGTTTTTTGCTTCGCGACTTGTGGTTTCAATGGCTGCATCTAATTCTTCTAAGGACCGGACTATCCTCATTCCTTTTCCTCCGCCACCTGCTGCTGCTTTCAGTAAAACAGGGAATTCCATTTTTTTGGCGGCCTTTTTCAATTCTTCAATACTGCCGGTTACACCTTCGGCCATTGGCACATTAATAGATTTGGCAAATTTCCGTGCTTCAATTTTGTTGCCCATCAGATTTATATTATCGGCATCGGGGCCAATAAACACAATTCCTGCTTGCTTACATTTTTGCGAAAAAGTGGCGTTTTCCGAAAGAAAACCATATCCGGGATGTATGGCTTCTGCTTTTGCACGTTTCGCCGTTCGAATTATTTTATCCACATTCAGATAGCTGTCGTGAAGCTCGTTATTGCCAATGTGGTATGCTTCGTCGGCCAAATTTACGTGCATTGCATCTTCGTCGGCATCGGAATAAACCGCTACGGTTACAATACCCAATTTATGTGCCGACCGGATTATCCTTACAGCAATTTCGCCCCTGTTTGCAATTAGTATTTTGTTAAATATGTTCATTGTAATTGTTTAGTATTGAGTAGTTAGTTTTTAGTATAAAGTATAAAGTGTCAATTGTTTAGTCTCAAGTATTGAGTATTTATCATCAAGACAATCATTAATAAATCATCAATCAGAGACCCAATTGGGTTTTCTCTTTTCTAAAAAGGCTGCCATTCCTTCCTGGCCTTCTTTTGATGCCCGAATTTCTGCAATCATTTCGGCGGTTTTTACAATAGCAGTATCCATATCCCACTTGTTGGCTATATTAAACAGTAGGCTCTTACACTGGCTCATGGCTTTTGGCCCGCTTGTACGCAGTAAGTCGATAACCGAATTCACATGATTGTCTAATTCTTCGGATGTCAGTGATTTGTTCACCAATCTATGATGTGCAGCTTCGGGGCCTTTAAAGCGTTTGCCGGTAATCATTAACTCTTTCGAGCCATATTCTCCAACTCGCTTGGTTACATATGGCGATATGCAAGCCGGTACAATACCAATCTTAACTTCGCTTAACGAAAAAGTTGTATTGTCATCTGAATAAGCAAAATCGCAAGCGGCAAGCAAACCATTTGCTCCGCCAATAGCGGCTCCGTGCACAAGGGCAATTGTTGGTTTCGAGCATGTATATATTGAGTAAAAGCAATTCGACAGGTTAAGGCTTTCGTCGTAGTTTTGCTCAAAACTATAATTTGCCACATCTCGCATCCAGTTTAGGTCGGCACCGGCACAAAAGCTTTTTCCTTTGCCCCGCAAAATCACTACTCGAATATCGTCCTGCTTGTTGAGCCATGTAAATACATCCAATAACTCGGTAATCATTGTCTCGTTAAAGGCATTGTGGATATTGGGTCTGTTCAACCAAACTATTCCGAGATCATCTTGTTTTTCAAATAATATTGTTTTATAGATTTTCATATTTTTTTTAGTAATGAGATGTTATTATTTAGATAATATAATTTAGTATTGAAATTAATCAATAAACGTTGAATCGTCAATCATCAATTGTTAATTGTCAATCCTTACATTCTGAAGACTCCGAATTTTGGGTCGGGGAATTTTTTATTTAAGGACATGGCAATTCCCATAGCCAAAATTTTTCGCGTATCCAGGGGATCGATTATTCCATCGTCCCATAAACGGGCAGTGCTGTAATAGGCAGATCCTTCGGTTTCGTATTTTTCAAGTATTTCCTTCATCATGGCATCTGCATCCTTTTTGCTTAGTTCCTGGCCTCTTGCTTTAAGCTGATCGCTTTTTACTGTAATCAATACATTTGCTGCCTGCTCGCCGCCCATAACCGAAATTTTAGAACTTGGCCACATAAACAGTAAGCGTGGATCGTAGGCCCTGCCTGCCATGGCGTAATTCCCTGCCCCAAAAGAACCTCCAAAAACCAAAGTGAATTTTGGCACATTGGCATTTGCTACGGCATGAACAAGTTTCGCTCCGTCGCGTGCAATACCTTTACGCTCGTATTCGCGACCAACAATAAAGCCTGTTATATTTTGCAGAAAAAGAATTGGTATTTTTCTATGTGCACATAGCTCGATAAAGTGCGCACCTTTTAGTGAAGATTCGCCAAAGAAAACTCCATTATTTGCAAGAATGCCTACCGGGAATCCCATTATCCGTGCAAAACCTGTTACAAGGGTTGGGGCATATCTGGCCTTAAATTCCTGAAATTTACTGCCATCGACTATTCTTGCAATAATCTCGCGCGAATCAACTGGTTTTTTTAAGTCGATTGGTGCAATGCCATAAAGTTCTTCCGGATCGTAAAAAGGTGGTTCCGGCTCAGTAATTTCAAGTTCCTGCTTTTCTTTAAATTCGAGGGTCTCAAAAATATTACGGCAAATCTGAATGGCATGGTGGTCGTTTTCGGCATAATGGTCGGCAACTCCCGAAATAGAAGTATGAACATCTGCCCCACCAAGATCCTCGGCTGATACTTCTTCGCCCGTGGCAGCTTTTACAAGTGGCGGGCCGCCAATAAATATTGTGCCCTGATTTTTAACAATTATGGTTTCGTCGCTCATTGCAGGAACGTAAGCCCCGCCTGCAGTACACGAACCCATTACGATAGAAATCTGGGGAACTCCCATTGCCGATAACCTGGCCTGGTTATAAAAGAAACGGCCAAAGTCGAACCTGTCGGGAAAAACATTTGCTTGTTCGGGAAGAAAAACGCCACCCGAATCGACCATATAAACACATGGCAAATGGTTTTCGATTGCTATTTCCTGAGCACGGATGTGTTTCTTAATAGTCTCCTTAACATAAGTTCCACCCTTTACAGTAGCATCGTTGGCAATTATCAGGGTTTCCTTTCCTTGTACCACACCAATTCCGGTTATTATTCCGGCAGATGGAAATTGATCCTTATAATGACCATAAGCCGCCATTGTCGATAATTCGAGAAATGGAGTGTTGTTGTCAATCAATAAATCTATTCGTTCGCGTGCAAGCAGCTTTCCCCGCGACTTGTGTTTTTCGACTGCCGAAGCCGAAGCTCCGTTTTTAACATTGGCCAACCGGTTTTTAAAGTCTTCGATAATAGCCTTATACTGTTCTTTCTGCTTAATGAATGCCTCAGAACTTGTATCAATTTTACTTTCGATTCTAAACAATGTATTTCCTTTTATTTATGAATAAATATTGAGATGTAAATATATACATATTTCTAATTCTGAAAAACATTGGAGAAATTATTGAGGATGTATGATAATTCTCCCAATATTATTTTTTACGATTTTGTAATGCTGAAGAATCAAATTATCGAAATATTCTTTATTAGTTGTAAATATCATTTTTAGACTTTGATTAAGATGTTGAATATCTATATCTTTATGCCGATTTTGAATTGTGGGCAACTGAATTTTATTTATTTTACTGTTATTCAAAACCTTATTAAAATGTTTAATGAGCTATTAAAAGAAGTATTAATCAATAATAAATAATCAATTAAAAAATGTCAGTATTACTCGAATTTGCAATGTTCCCAACAGATAAGGGCGATAGTGTAAGCCACTATGTAAGCCAAATAATAGACAGTGTAAGGCACTCAGGTCATCCCTACAAATTAACAGCCATGGGAACAATTGTTGAAACTGCCACAGTAGCCGAAGCCCTGGCTGTAGTCCAAAAATCCTTTAATATTTTAGAGCCACATTCTTCACGTGTGTACTTATCTGCAAACATGGATATCCAAAAAAACAAAGACAACAGGTTAGTGTCAAAAATAAAATCCATTGAAGATAAAATCGGTGTGGTTAATAAATAAGTCATAAATTATTATCCTGCAATTTGTATGCTGATTTTTGGAATTTGTTTAGGGCTGATTATACAGGTAGCACTATTTTGCTCTACGGTCGAATTACATTATTTTATTAGTTTTGCTGCATGCTTCGAGATTTAGATATTGCCATGCTAATTGTTTATGCACTTGTTTGTATTGGGATTGGGATATATGGCAGTAAAAAACAAAAGGCTGTCGAATACCTTATTGCCGGTCGCAAATTGGGGAAATGGGGTTTCACTTTTTCTGTTTTGGCAAGTTATATTGGAGGATCTGCCCTGGTAGCTTATTCGGCTTTCGTATATGAGTTTGGCATTTCTGCTATCAGTTTATTTATTGGTACTTCTGTTGGCTTTCTTCTTTTTATCCGCTATGCAAAACAAATCAGGTTACTTGGTAAGGAAAAGGAATTCATTACACTTTCCGACTGGTTTTATCATCATTTTGGCACTCGGGCAGGTCTTCTTTCTGCCATCATTATGCTATTTGTTTATTTTGGATTGCTGATGAACCAGTTTATTGCAGGCAGTAGTATTTTGTCGAGTATAAGCGGGTGGAGTTACGAAAGCTCTCTGTTTTTGTCGGGCACAGTAATTTTAATTTATCTGATACTTGGAGGTTTCCGCAGTGTTATCAAAACCGATATTTTTCAATACCTTGTATTAATTGTGCTCTTTGCTGTACTTGTGTTTGTTATGATGACAGAAAAACGTACGGCAGCTATCGACTTGTTTAAACCAGGCAAAATAGATATTAGCATGACCATTGGTTTTATTGCTTATGGAATATTATCTGTTTTTTATGCTTCAGAATATTGGCAGCGTATTTATGCCGCAAAAAACGACAGTGTTATTCGCAAGGGTTTTATCAATTCGGCAATATGGATAGTCCTTACCGGCTTTGTACTTTCGATGATTGGTCTTTTTGCAAAAATCAATATTCCCGGTTTAGAAGCAAAAGAGGCACTTGCCTATGGGCTTTCACAAATTCTGCCTCAATCATTGTTAGGGCTTGGATTAATCCTGATTTTTGCTGCCATAATGAGTTCTGCCGATACTATGATTTTTGTTCTGGCCTCAAGTCTTGCTAAGGATTTTTTCGCACATTTCATACACAAAGATCCCGATCAGGAATATGTGTACAGGCTCACAAAAATATTTATCCTGATTATTTCAGTTAGCAGTATAGTCGCAGCATATTTTTTTCGCGATATTGTAGCAATTGTTATGACCATTGCCGGAGTTGGGTTTGCGATAGTACCGCCGGTAATTGCAAGTTTCCACTGGAAAATTAAACCTGTGGCAGCATTTGCGGCTTTATTAAGTGGGTCGGTTTATGTAATTGTACTTATTCTAACAAATACTTTAATCTCAGAACTTGCAGTAGCATCTGTTTTGGTATCTGCTATTGTCCTGTTTGTTTTTCAGAAAATAAAAAGGATATAATGATTGAGTGATGCAATGATTTGAATGATATAATAATGTAATGATTCATGGTGATGGAACAATTTAACAATGTAGCAATTTAACAATAAAATAAAGTAAAAACATCTAATTTCAACAATTATGAAGCATCTTTTACTCAGTATGTCAATTTTTATGTTTTTTGCAATTTCGGTTTTTGCGCAAGATGAAAAAGAAGAAAAAATAAAAACCGGATTTAATATTGGCGGTCTTCAACGCCTAAAAAAACATTAATGCAAAACCTGCTTACGGGCAAAGTAAGGCTTGATGTGGAGAGAGTAAACAAACTTATAAAGTAAAACAATGAATAAGCGGGGCGAGAAGAACAAGATGCTATCGTTTGCAAATTTGTCAAACAAAATAATTGATATACACAGTTATTTTTACACTCATGCAAGCAAAGCTGTAAACATCAGCCTAACGTTGCGTAACTGGCTCATTGGCTACTACATTGTAGAATACGAACAAAACGGAAACGACCGCGCCGAATACGGCACTGCTTTACTGCTAAAACTGGAAGAAAAACTAAAACCAAGTGGCATAAAAGGCTTATCTGAAAGGCGTTTTCGCGATTACCGCAGATTTTACAAGCTTTATCCGCAAATTCGGCGGTCGCTAACCGCCGTTTTCAACAGCACAGCAATTCGGCAGTTGCCAACCGCCGAATTGCTGCCTCTCGACATAGAACAAATAGCAAATCACGAAATACAAGAAAGAGATGCTATATTTGTGCAGGGCGATAAAATTCTGACAAAACTATCATACTCTCATCTCGAACAGCTCATTCGTATTGAAGACCAACTAAAACGAACATTCTACGAAATAGAATGTATAAATGGAACATGGAGCGTAAGCGAACTAAAACGGCAAATTGCCACCATTTATTTTGAACGTTCCGGTTTATCAAAAGATAAAGAAAAACTCAGCCGTCTTGTTCACCAAAAAGCCGAACAACTTACGCCTGTTCATTTTCTGAAAAACCCAATGGCTTTTGAGTTCCTTGATTTGCCTGTAAAAGATATTCTGGAAGAAAGTGATATTGAACAGGCTGTTATAGATAATCTGCAAATGTTCTTACTGGAGCTGGGCAATGGTTTTTGTTTCGAAGCCCGACAAAAACGCATCCTTATCGACGATGAATATTTTTATATCGACCTCGTATTTTATCACCGTATTTTGCGTTCTCATGTGCTTATCGAAATTAAAAACGATGAGTTTAAACATGAGCATATAGGGCAGTTAGAGATATATTTGCAATATTACAAACATGAAATAAAGCAAAAACACGACCGCGATCCAATAGGTATACTTCTTTGTACGAAAAGCAAAAAAACAATGGTGAAATATGCCACAACAGCAAAAGAAAACATATTTGTAAATGAATATTTAATTAACTTACCTTCAAAAGAAAAACTTATACACTTAGTTGAAAAATGGATTAATCAATAGAAATATGACACATTTATCAGAACTTAAAGGGGTTGAAAAACCCGTTACCGAATGGCTTAGTAAAATGGGCTGGACTTTTAAAAGCAATAGTAATGATACAATGATGTAATTAATATCAAACATTTAATTTAAAATTCAAACAATTATGAAGCATCTTTTACTCAGTATGTCAATTTTTATGTTTTTTGCAATTTCGGTTTTTGCGCAAGATGAAAAAGAAGAAAAAATAAAAACCGGTCTTAATGTTGGGGGCTTGCCAGTAGTAGCTTTCGATAGTGATTTTGGTTTTCAGTATGGTGCTCTTGCCAACCTCTATTTTTATGGAGATGGAAGCCAGTACCCCGAATATCGCCATTCGCTTTATTTCGAAGTTTCGCGATTTACCAAAGGAAGTGGGATTAACCGGTTTTTCTATGATTCCAAATATCTAATCCCAAAAGTAAGGCTTACGCTCGACCTTAGTTATTTAACCGAACAAGCCTTGCCGTTTTTTGGCTTTAATGGTTATGGTGCTATCTACAACCCCGAGTGGACTGATGATACGAACACGGATGGGCAATATCGTTCGCGTTTGTTTTATAGCCACGAACGTAAGCGTTTCCGTTTAACTATGGATTTTCAGGGTAAATTGAAATACGATAATTTACATTGGAATGCTGGTCTTGCTCTTTTTAATGATAAAATCGGGTCGATCGACATTGATAAATTTAATGAAGGCAAAGATGAAGAGGACAAATTACCTGATATTGACGGGCTTTATGAAAAATACATAGACTGGGAAATAATCCCATCAGCTGAAGCCAAAGGTGGTTCAAGCAACTATTTAAAATTTGGCCTGGTTTACGATACCCGCGACAACGAACCTAACCCAATGAAAGGAATCTGGACAGAGGCAATTATCGTTACTGCCCCCTCATTCATGGGAAATGATTTTCAACATACTAAATTAAAATTCTCTCACAGGCAATATTTTACAATAATCAAGAAAAACCTGTCCTTTGCATATCGGCTTGCTTACCAGGGAACTATTGCCGGCCATGCTCCATTTTACATTCAGCCGACCATAGCCACTCCATATTTACGAAGCGCAAATTCAGAAGGATTAGGGGGAGGAAAAACGCTTCGAGGGGTTATCCGAAACCGCGTTGTTGGCGATGCAATTGCATTTGGAAATATTGAACTACGCTGGAAATTTTATCGTTTCAACTTTCTTAAACAGAATTTTTATTTAGGATTGAATTTGTTTTACGATGTAGGACAGGTATTAAAAGAAATAGATGTAAATACTGCAAATGTTGATGCTTCTGTTTTTGATGATTATTTCAGCACAGATAAAGACAAGTTACACAGCTCGTATGGTCTCGGAATAAGAATAGCCATGAACCAGAATTTTATTATTGCCGTTGATTATGGCCGTGCCCTTAACAAACAAGATGGGGAAAGTGGTATGTATATCGGTTTAAATTATTTGTTTTAGAATTATTACTTTTGCGCAAATTTTAAAAAAAAACAGACTATGAAGTTTTTTATCGATACAGCTAATATAGACCAGATAAAGGAAGCCAACGACCTCGGTGTTTT